>CAZUDS010000033.1:0-7574 GCA_964619425.1 uncultured Candidatus Saccharibacteria bacterium | reverse complement strand
GAATTTGTCTTTTCAACCAAAAATCCAGAAGAAGTGATAAAAATTATCAAGCAACAGACAGGTAGAATGAAATGATATTTACTTCGTTCGCGCTATCGTCTAACATTCGTAAAATATCTTAGATTAGCGTTAATTTAACAAAAGCAGCCCAAAAGCGGGCTGCTTTTGTTTTGCGAGTGTGTGGGTAGGAAATAGGAAAAATTTGACAGAAATGAAATCTTATAATAAGATTGAAATATGAACTACCACAATAAACAACTAAAAACAACTATTCCTGTACCTCAAAAACTTTTTGAATCTATGGTTGAGGTTTATCAAAAATGGGAAAAATTCAGCGATGAATTTGAGGATTTTATCTTGGCTCACGATGAAAAATTTATTAAAAAAATGAGAAAAGCTAAAAAGGAACATCAAGCAGGCAAGCTAAAAAACATAGAAGTACTTAAACAGGAATTGTAAAAATTCAAAAATCAATTTCTGTTTTTCTATGTATCAGATTAAAACTACCCCAACTTTTGATAAAGATCTTAGAAAATTAGATCGCCAAGTCGCCAAGAGAATAATCAAAAAGATAGAATGGTTAGCCAGCCAGTCAGAAATCCCTATTTTTTCAGTAAAATATTTACCCAAAGACCTAGAAGGATTACAAAAATACAGAGTCGGCGATTGGCGAATTTTATTTTGGTTAGATCGTAAAAAGAAAGAAATTGTTCTTTATGGGGTAAATCATCGAAAATCAGTTTACAAAAGATTTTAGAAACGAGGAATATTCTCCGGCCTTTTTAACCGGAAAAGAAAATAAAGTATAATAAAATTGTAATCCTCAAGGTCAATATTATACATTCAATTCGTACAGAAACGAGTTATTTACAATTTAGCTATGAGGAAAAATGAAATATAGAGATACTGCATCATTCGGAAAACGCCAAGAATACTCAGTAATTGCTGAGTTGCTTAAGCGTGGCTTCGATGTTTATATGACTTTAGTTGATGATCAAGGAATTGATTGTGTTCTTCGCTTAGATGATAAAAAGTATTTGGACGTTCAGATAAAGGCAAGATCGAAGGAGGCTAAACAGTGGAACTTTTTTGCTGCAATGTCTTTTGATGTCAGAGACAATTTTTATTTCATTTTCTATACTGAGAAGAATAACAATTTATGGGTAATTCCTTCGAAAGATGTTAAGGAATTGGGAATAGAAAATAAATCCGGCAAGAATGCTGGGAAAATTTCATTGACTCTTCCTAAAACTGAATCTGGGGGCAAAGCATCTAAGTTCGAAAAATATAAGAATGAGAATGGTTTTGCCCTTTTGAGGTAGTATGCCAAACAACAGATAACACAGCATAAAAGGTTCGTGCCTTACGGCACTCTCCCAAACCCAGCCCTCTATGCATTTTATTAGAGGACGCAAGGAATTTGATGGTAAAATTAGCAAGATTTCATAATGAAGTTAAATTATACGGATTAGAGGGCTGGGCTTCTTTTATGCTGGAAACGTTAGACGAAATGCTCACTACAAAGAAGAGGTTAAAATATGCTACATTTAGATTTAGGAGCTGCGTTATTAATTTTTATCAACTAACGACCATTATTGATGTTGAATATGATATAATTTAGTTGATGTTGAAATTTTTATTTTATTTTTAAAAATTTTTACTATGGAAAAAGATCTTTCTTACGAAACTTATGAAGAAAAGATATTTAAAACATTGGAATGGCTAACACGAAGATGGTGGTTTTATCTACTACTATTTATTATCCCATTTTTCATTCCATTCTATACAGCAACGGGTCATGCACCACAGGAAGTAGGTAATGTTATTAATGAGGTGCTTATTCATGCCCTAATACCTTTCAGGCCATTTATGCCAGCTCTTAAGATTATTGTAGCCCTGTCAATTATTGCTTTGTTCATCTATGGCAACAGAATTGGAAAAATATTCACCCTTTTTATGGGGGTCAATTTTTTTACAATAGCATTTGTTCAAAGTATTGCAGTAACTGAGAAATTTGGCTTAGCGATTATTACACCAAACCTCATCTGGTTCTCCATTGTTGGTCTTTTCTGGTTATGGGAAGCAAAACTGGGAAAAACAGATTTTACATTCTACAAGCAGCCCCTGTGGAAATATTGGGTTATACCTCTGGCAATACTTGCCTTTTGGGCTCCACTAACACCCTGGAATTTTAATCCAATTTATTTATTAACCTCCGATTCACCTCTTGCATTTTGCTTAATGGCTCCAATATATCTGGCAATATTTAGCTTCGTTTATCCAAAAGTCAACTTTCCTGCGTTGAGGGTTACAAGCTTTATTGGTTCTTGTATCGGCATTTTTAACATGGCTGGTGTATTTATTGGATGGGGATTATATCATGGATTTATACATATTCCACTGTTAGCCATCTCTCTATATTGTTTCGTAATTTCAATAAGGAGATGAATTTTAATTACTATTAAAAAGGTATATAGATATGACACAAGAATATAAAAAAGCATATAAGAAAGCAGTAATTGTTGTTAAAGATTTTAGCAAGAGGTATGGTGATTTGAAGGCGGTTGATGACATTAGCTTTGAAGTTAATGAAAATGAAATTTTTGGTATTGTTGGACCAAACGGCGCTGGCAAGACAACTACGGTGGAATGTATAGAAGGATTGCGAACCCCCTCCGAAGGATTTATCCGCGTTCTTGATATGGATCCAAAGGCAGATGGTTATAAATTAAGAAAAATAATTGGTATCCAACTTCAGGAAGGCAGGTTTCCAGACAAAATTAAAATTAGGGAGGTTTTAGAACTTTTTGCCAGTTTTTATTCTCATTCTCTACCAATCAAATCTCTTTTAGAAAAGGTGGAGCTGACAAATAAAGCCGAAGATTATTATGACAATTTATCTGGAGGGCAAAAACAACGACTCTCTATTGCTTTGGCTTTGATTAATGATCCAGAGATAGTTTTTTTTGACGAATTAACAACAGGACTTGATCCTCAAGCTCGAAGGATAATGTGGAAGATGGTTAGTAATGTCCGCGAATCTGGTAAAACGGTTATTTTAGTTACTCATTTTATGGAAGAAGCAGAACGACTTTGTGATCGGGTTGCGATTATTGATCACGGTAAAGTGGTTGCTCTAGACACTCCAAGTAATCTTATTAATAGTATTGATAAGGGTTTGAAAATTAGCTTTTTATTAAATGATTCTAAAGTGGTAGCGCAATTAAAAGAGATTGATCAATCTGAACTTTTGGTAGATGACCAAAATATTATTATTCAGTGTAAAGATGAAAAAGTTATCGGTGAGGTTATTCGTATTTTGAGAGACAACAATTGCGAATTCCATGATTTCACTGTTTCAAGACCGACTCTTGAAGATGTCTTTCTTTCAATTACTGGTGAAAAAATGAGAGAATAATATTTTATTTAAAAAAATAATAATTTATGATAATTTTTAAACAGTTTATAAAATTGACCTTAACTGAACTAAAACTATTTTGGCGCGAGCCGGAAGCTTTGTTTTTTACTTTTATTTTTCCAGCATTCTTTCTTTTCCTTACGATGGAGATCTTCGTCTCCCCTGATGCCCCTAAGGAGATCGTCATCAACTATGTTATGCCGTCCTTGATGGTTCTCGTTATTGCCAGTACGGCTATATTCGGCGTGCCTGCAACCATTGCTTCCTACCGCCAGATTAAATTTTTTAAGCGCTTGAAGAGTTCTCCTGTTACACCTCTTACCATTTTGGGTAGCTTGGCTTTGGCTAATTTCATTGTCACGCTTCTCGGAATTGTTCTTCTTGCTGTTATGGCGATGTTGGTCTATGATGCTAACTTTGCTGAGAGTCCCATTTCTTTCCTCGCCGGCTTCGTTCTTGCTTTCGTGAGTATCGCCGCTATCTTTTTGTTTATTCCCGGGATAGCTCGCTCAGAACGAATGGCCATCACCATTTCAAATATCATCTTTCTCCCAGTAATGTTCTTCTCTGGTGTGTTTATGCCGCTGGATAGGCTTCCCGATTGGATAGCTCGTTATATCTCTCCCTTTATACCAGTAACTTATGCCGTAGAATTATTGCAGGGATTATGGTTGGGTACTCCACTATTTGACCTTACCCGGGAAGTGTTTATTTTAGTGGGTATTCTTTGTCTCGGCTTGGTGATTGCCAGCCGCACCTTCCGCTGGGAATAGCTGATATGTTGGGTTTGCGCAAAGACAGATCCCGGACAGCATTAATTAAAGATTTTTCTTTCTTGATTTACGGATTAAACCGTAAAAAAAATAGAGACCCGACCCCTATCTTTTTTACTGCCGATCGTCAATCAATAAATAAATTATCAATAAATTACAAATCACAAATTACAAACAAATTACAAAACACAATGAATAAAGCAATGAATAAAGCACAAAACTACCGAGATTTAGAAGATTTGAGATTTGAAATTAGAAAATAGTTAAAAGAAATTAGAAAATGAGGTAGGAATTCCAGACAAGATTGCCAGAGAAACTCTATTTCGGCCAAACTCTAATTCTCCCAGGCTCAATAATATAAAGTCTCCCTCTTAATTTATTTTCTTTGATTTTCTTAAAAAATCCAATAGTCATTTTGAAAATTTCAGCCTTATTCATTTTAGCGATATAAATAATAACTACCCCGGAAGAATCTCGAATGTTAAATCGAAGGATGTTTCCGAAGTCTTGGTCAAAAGTGAATAAAGTCAGTAAATTCTTAAAGGCAAAATTAAAAACTTCTTCATCAGAAGCTTTCTCTAATTTTTTTTCGCTGAGTCTAATAACTTTGACCCCGTTCTCTTCCAGGGCTTTAATCAAGCTCGGAGGGACGCAATGGTCAGCCAAAATTGGCATAAATTATTTAAAAGAGAAAACCCTGGCTGGTTCTCTTGACAATTTAGCAGCGAAATCAAGAGCAGCTAAGATATCTTTCTTAGTAATTTCAGGGTATTCTTGAGAGATTTCATTAATAGTCCAACCAGCCCGAAGCAGATTGAGAACATCTTCGACAGCAATTCTCGTCCCTTTGATACAGGGCTTTCCGAACCTAACTCCGGGATCGATAGCTATTCGATTATTGATAAGATTAGCCATAACCAATTTCATAATAACAATTAAAAGTTTAATGTCAAGCTTTTTATAAAACCTTCAACTGACTAAATGACCAAGGGAAAAATAGGGACGTGCACTTTTTTCTATTTTAAATTACAAATCACAAATAAATTCAAAATTCAAAAGTCCCCGAAGCAGAGCAAGCTCGCTACCGGCGCAGGCAAAAGTCAAATGAGGCAATAAAAAAATCCCTAGGCCCAAAGGATCGGAATCCCGGCACAAAGTGCTTAGGGAAAAGTTGATTTCTAAAAATACCATTGTTTGTCTTGATTTTAAATTTCTAACGGGGTAAGATGATAGAGAAAGCATGCCCCGTAGGGTCGCGAAGCGACTCCTTCGGGGTTTGAATTGGTTTAGTTTGAGCGCTACTAATTATAGACCTGCTGCATAATAACCTTTTCTACTGCAACTTGCAATTTCGGCTGCAAAATGCTCAGGTCTCGCCCCCCACCTAATTCAGTGAAGGTTTGTGGTTGTGGAAGATATAAGGTAAATCGTCTATCGGCTCTAACTATTTATCACCGCAGACCTCCATAAAATTAGGTGGGGGGCTCGTCTCCGTATTTAGGTTCAATACGGCTTCTCGCCCTTTACCTTTTTCGCACGAAATTGCTTTGTTTCGCAACGAAAAATTATTATGCAACAGGTCTTATGGAAACACGAATTGTCAAAAGTAAAATAACTCTTGGAGAGATTGCGGCTTTGGCAAAAGAGCAGTACGGCGACATAATCAAGGCGGTGGTTGACGTAGAGCAAGGGATTATGGGCGTAGGGGGAGAGTTGCATGTTGACATTCAGTCACTTTTAATTGAAAAAGAAAACTCGCGAGGACAGGATACCTGGGGCATAAATTTGTACCCAGAAAAAGCGGGCCCTGACTTTATTGAGTTTGATTCTATGATTAACTTAAAACCGCCAGCCAACAGGACTCGCGACATTGATAGTTCTGAAATTAAAAATAAAATTAAAAGTGTTGTTCATAAACTTGTCGCGAAAAAATGACTATGAACACGGTATCAAAAGAGAAATGGTTTTCGTTTTCTCTGGCTGAACAGCTCGGCAACATAGGCAGCGAAGTTGGGCGTGCCGCAAAGTGGCAAAAAAAAGATGTGGCGACTTTCTGGGGAGCGGTTTCTCGCGCTATGAAGTTATTTGACCTTACTCAACAGGACCGAAGATGGACCAAGCGCCGAACAGAGCTTGATCGCGCCCGAGAGGTTTTTGCCGATGCTGTTTTGGGCGGCAGAGAATATAAAAGCGAACTTAAAGACCTGGAAAAATACTTTATGCTGTTTGCTTTGGCCGCGCAAAAGGGTTTTTAGGAAACGTGCGGGGTCAGACCCCGCACAGGAACCCCGCACAGGAATTTCAAAATGATTTTTGGAGGTATTATGAATCAAAACCAGAAAAGTGAAACTACTACATTTATTTGGAGAGTTTCATCAATGCATACCATTGCTTATTTTATTGCGGGTTTATTTGCTTTGTTTTTTATGAATTACGAAGAACGCTTCGCATCTGAATTCCTATCAATAATAATGCGACCAGTTGATTCTCCGTGGGTTGCCGTAGGTCCTAGTCTGCAGATTATTAGAGGAATAATAATCGCTTTGATTTTATTACCATTCAAGGAAATAATAATATCAAGAAATGGTTGGATTAAACTCGCTGGATTGATATTGGGGCTGTCATATATATCTACCATAGCCCCTACCTTTGGTTCTTTTGATGGATACATTTTCACAAAAATACCCTTACAATATCATTTACTGGGTATTCCCGAGACATTGCTTTATGTTTTTCTTTTTTCTATTTCATTGTTTCTATGGTATAAAAAACCGAAAAAAGCTTGGAATATTATTTCGACTATCATGATAATATTAATTGTAATTATGAGTTTCTTGGGTTATTTATCAAGTGTGGGTTTGATAAAGCAATAAGTTATGCGTAAATAGCACCTAACAATGGCTAATGCGGTTCAGACGGAGTGCCGCCTTCATCCAAATTGCTAAATTTTCTTTTCTTTGATATCGTTTTTATATGACCACTCAAAGCATCAAAAGACAGATTGCATCAATTTTGAAGCGTCAAGGAGTAACCAAGGCGGCGCTTTTTGGTTCTGCCGCAAGAGGCGAGATGAAAAAGAAAAGCGATATAGATATTTTGATGGAAATTCCTAAAGGCAAAAGTTTGCTAGATATAATACGGTTAGAATTTCAATTAGAAGAGAAATTGGGCAGAAAAGTTGACATTATTGAATATGATGCAATTAAGCCCCTGTTGAGAGATATTATTTTAAGTGAACAGAAAATAATTTATGAAAAAAAATTTAGCAATTTCGTATAGCCGCGAACGTTAGGCGTAATTGCGACAATTAAGGAAAATGGAATATGAAAATGAATAAAAACCTATCCGAGTTAAAGAAAAAGATAATTATCAGATTTGCGATG
>CAZUDS010000032.1:0-7883 GCA_964619425.1 uncultured Candidatus Saccharibacteria bacterium | reverse complement strand
GCTGGGTTTCCCCATTCGGAAATCTTCGGATCAAAGGTTGGTAGCCACCTCCCCGAAGCTTATCGCAAGCACCCTACGTCCTTCATCGCCTTCTGGTCCCAAGGCATCCACCATCTGCTCTTAATGCAATTTGCTTCGCAAATTACACACTGATAACCGCTGATTTTAAGCACCTTTGGCGCTGACACTGATGACCGTTGACAACCATCGGCGTAAATCAGCGTAGCGAACGAAGTGAGCTATAATCAGCGTAAATCAGCGTGTTTGCGAAGCAACCATTTTGGCTAGTAATTAATAATCGCTTTCTGTATTTAATTTTCAAAGTTCTTCATTCTATCTTCAACTAACCAAAAACCGTTCTCTTGGAAACGGCTTTTAAGAAGACAATAAAAACTTGTCAAATATTATCCGTCATTCATCATCGCCGTATCCTTCACTTGCCCAAATTTTACTTTGAATAAAGGTTGTGGCGGGCAAATGCGAGATTGTTTTTAGTTTTATCATATCCGTGTCCTTATCATAGCAAACCAAAGACCTTTGTCAAGGGGCGCGAATCCTGTGTCAAAAGGATTTAGAAATGTCATAGCTTTAAGGAAATAGAAATGTCAGATTTTTCTCAACTGGTGGACTAATTGGTGGACTTACGAAGTCCACCTTTATTGATAAATTGAGGAATATTCTGAGCTTTGAACGAAACTATTTTGAAGGGAACTAACTCGCCTCCGCTTCCCGCTGACGTCAAGGATTTAATGTCAACGGAAACAAAAAACGAAATTCCGCCGGCGAAAATAGAAACCCACGACTAAAGTCGTAGTACTTCGTACTTCAATTTTTGCGAAAATAAAATTTTCGCAAAAATTGAGGGTTTATATATTCTGCCGCATTCATCCACGGGTAAACCCGTGGTTTTCTGCGGCAAATTATAAAAAATCCCCGAGCAAGCGCGGGAAACGGAAACTTTACAATCTGGCTGCCGGGCCTGGGCTCGAACCAAGATTACGAGGGCCAGAACCTCGCGTGTTACCGATTACACCACCCGGCATTATACTACGAACGTTACCAACCTTCTCTTTATCCTTGCCTTGCTTCCTTGTTTTTTCACGCCGTCGTTATACGGCTAAATATTTCCTAATAGCAATGGCGCTAGAGACAATACCTAGCCCCACGCCTATGGCTAACTGAGTTAAAACAATCTGAAAGAAACTAGCGGCAAAAAAACCAAAAAGATTAAGGCCGGGCAGAAAAATTTCTATTCTCGGACTTAAAAAGAAAAGCAAAAGCGCAAAGATTGCCAAAGAAATGATTGTCGCCAAAACCCCGGAAATTACTCCCTGAATAATCAGGGGCCCTCGAATAAACCAGTTAGAAGCGCCAACTAACCTCATAATGCCAATTTCTTTTTCTAAATTTAAGATAGCTAATTTTGTAGTATTAAAAGTTACCAAGATAGCAATTAAAACGAAAATTAAGCTTAGAATCACGCCCAAATTAGTAAGGCCAACGCTAATTTGCTGAACATTTTTGATAACTGGCTCCACTTGAAGAAAATTGATACGGTCAATAAGCCCGGCAAATGGGGCTTTTTCTAAAAAATCAGCAACCTTTTCGTATTGATCAGGCGTTTTTGTTTTTATGTTTAAGTGAGCCATTAAAGGATTAAAGCCAATCATCGCTAAAGATTCCATAATTATCGGATTTTCACGGTGGCGCTGGGTGAAGACCTCTAACGCTTCTTGTTCTGAAACATATTCAACTTCTCGGATAGCCGGGATAATGACTAACTCTCTTTTGATAGTTAAAATTTCTTCTTCCGGCACCTCTTTTCTAAAATAGACAAGTAAGCTAATTTTTTCTTCAAGAATAGTAATAGTGAATTGGGTTGTCTTTTGTAAAAGAAAAAGCGAGGTTATTAGACAAATGGCTATAACCATTACAACTATAGTAGTAAGAGAAGCCACGCTATTGCGGGTGAAACCCTGCCATCCTCCGACGAATATTCTTTTTAAGAAAGAGATCATAATATTAATTTAATGATTACAGGGCAAGAAGTTTTGTGGATAGAAAGAGTGGGATAGCTGTAATAATCCTTAAAAACTTCTATTTCGTAATTCAAAGATTTACAATATAAATTTTCCTTTCTCTTCGTCCCGAATCACTCTTCCGTTTTCTAAAGTAATCACTCTTTTCTGAAGATAATTAATAATTTCTTTGTCATGGGTAGCCAAAATAACTGTGGTACCTAATTCATAAATCTTGAGAAGTAATTTTATTATATCCCGAGTGTGATAGGGATCTAAATTACCAGTGGGCTCATCGGCAATAATTACTGCTGGCCGATGAATAAGAGCTCTGGCAATGGCGGCTCTTTGTTTCTCGCCTCCGGAAAGCTCTTTGGGAAAATTAAAGGCCTTATTTGTCATATTAACAATTTCTAAAACCTGGGGTACGCTCTTTTCAATTTCTTCTTCTGATGCTCCCATTACTTCTAAGGCGTAAGCTACATTTTCATAGACGGTCTTTTGGTCAAGAAGTTTATAGTCCTGAAAAATCGTGCCAAAATTCCGACGAAACTTTGGCAAACAAAATCTTTTAATTCTATGAACATCAATACCTTCAAAGAAAATCCTGCCTTTAGTAGGACTTTCTTCCGCCAAAAGCAACTTTAACAATGTTGTCTTACCCGCCCCTGACTTTCCGGTTAAAGAAAGAAATTCTTCTTCCTTGATGTTAAAAGAGACCTTGTCTAAAACAACTTTGTTTGACGGATAAATTTTAGTAATATTTTGGAACCTGATCACGAAATTCTCTACGAATTACGAATTTATACGAATATACAAAAACAGCACTTAACGGTTTCGTAATTTCGCAGCATTTCGTATTTCGTAGCCAAATAATTATTTGTATATTTGTAAGTCATTTGTAATTTGTAGCCATTATTGAATTTGTATTTCAGCCTCAATAAATCTGTCTAAATCGCCACCTAAAACTCCTTCCACATCGTTCATCTCCACGCCCGTCCTCAAATCCTTGACCAATTTATAAGGATGAAAAACATACGACCTTACTTGATGTCCCCAGGCGACTGGAACTTTTTTGCCTTTTATCTTTTCCATCTTTTTTTCTAAATCTTGTTTTTGGAGCTCAAAAAGCCTGGAATACAAAACCTTCATTGCTCTTTCACGATTGAGGCCCTGCAATCTTTCTGCCTGAGAAGAAGCAATAGTCCCGGTGGGTAAATGAGTAATTCTCACCGCTGATTCTCTCCGGTTAACGTATTGACCTCCTGGTCCTGAGGCCCGAAAGGTCTCTATTTTTAAGTCCTTAGGCATAATTTCTATTTTTAAGTCACCGGGTTTGGCAATTTCTGGTAAAACCTGAATCTTGGCAAAAGAGGTATGGCGCAGTTTCTGAGAAGAAAAAGGAGATATTCTTACCAAACGATGAACGCCTTTTTCTCCTTTTAAGAAGCCGTAAGCGAATTTTCCTTTAACTTCTAAGGTAATCTCCTTGATGCCCGGCTCTCCTTCCCAAGTTCCGGAACCAAAGGACTGGGAAATAATCCTCGTCTCCCAGCCTTTATTTTGACAATATCTCTGATACATCCTCAGTAAAAGACGCGCCCAGTCCTGGGCATCCTGGCCGCCCGCTCCAGCAAAAATTTGCAAAATAGCATTTCTTTTATCATAGGGACCGGAAAGAAAAACTTTTTTCTCCTCGGCGGAAATCTTCTTTTCCAAAACCAAATAATTCTTTTCAATTTCTTTAACTATTTTCTCATCCTCATTAGACAACTTTTGAAGCTCTTTTAAGTCATTTAGTTCCTCTGAAAGTTTTTTAAAACTTTCTATTTCCTCTTTTAATTCTCCTATTTTTTGGGAAATTTCTTTAGCCCTCTCTTTGTTCTGCCAGAAGCCCGGCTCCTGGCTTTCCTTTTCCAATTCTAAAAGTTCCTGCTCTTTTTTCTGCAAGTCAAAGCCAGTCCCTCAAAGAATTTAGCCGCTCTTTGGGGGCGTTAATGTCAATATCTATTGAAAATTCTGATTTCTGTTTCACACTACGATAATAGCATAATTCTTCTCAAATGAAAAGGGAAACAATCAAATGAGTAACTAATGAGTTGAGTGACTTCGGAAATCAATCAAGTAAGCCGATGGACAGAATTGAACCCCGCACCAGAGCAAGCACGGTGCGGGGCAGGCTGCCGTCGCCCCACCCTTTTCTGAGCCAGCGGTCGGGATTGAACCGACACTCTCGGCTTTACGAAAGCCTTGCTTTACCATTAAGCTACGCTGGCATAGAGGAGGGGGCGGGGCGCTTTGCCACTAAACACATCGGCGTATTCATAGTCAACAAATGTCCTTTTTGAACTCCTTTGCTTAGGACTCGGTTTTTCCGCCTGTTTCCCTTGTTAAGGACGACGAAGGTAGAAGTTAATGAATCACAAATTTGGGCAAATCAACTTGAGCAATTTTCAATTGAGTGACTCCCGAAACCCCTCAATGAGACCAAAACCCCGCACCAAATTAGTTAAAGCGAGGTACGGGAATCGAACCCGCATCTCAACCTTGGGAAGGTTGCATAATACCGCTATACTAACCTCGCGTAATTGATCGGGATCGGGAAACAAACGGATTAGCACTATGCTACACCCGGACCTAAAAACTATGGAAAAATTCAAGGAGGTTTTGCCAGAAACTTTTCTTTGTTTTCTCTGGTTGGGCTGAAGGAGAAGGCTGCTCCTGCTCTGGCTCTAAAATTACAACCTTTTTTTCTCCTGGCTTTTTGAGGCCGAATCTTTCTCTGGCCTGTCTTTCTAAGTATTCTTCTGTTTCTTGCTCAAAGATTTTTACCTCAAACGTCTGGCTTTCTTTTTCCAATTTTTGAATTTCTTCTTGGATTTGTTCAATCTTCCTCAAAACCTCTGCCCTTCTTTTTCTCAACTGAAAATTAGAAAAAACGAGCATAAAAATAAAGCCGAGGATAAAAATAGCCAAAAAAGCAAAAACAAAGATGTTAGTAACCCTCCCCTTTCTAAGTTTCTTCTTTTTTTGTATCATAGTATATAGGCGCTCACTTCGTTCGCGCCTATACGCGGATTTACGCTGATTTAGAATTATCCGCTGATTTACGCTGATAAGTAAGGGATTCCTTTTTAATCAGCGTCCATCAGCGTTAAAAAGTTAATCAGCGTTATATCAGCGTATCGGAATTTTCAATTTCCGATATATAAAATATGGAGCGGATTAGATAACTTTTATGAAACAAAAATACAGAAAAATTCTCAAAATCTGCTGGATTATTGTTGTCGTCTTGATAATTATCAGTATGTTTGCCTTTTTGCTCGCTCCTCTTTAATAATAAGGAAGTTCAGCCCTTTTGGCAAACTAATCTTTCAGCATCTTCAGAAAGACCTCAGGAGGTATGCGAATAGCGCCTTTTTCTTTTAATTTCTTTTTGCCTTTTTTCTGTTTTTCCAGAAGCTTTCTCTTTCTTGTGTAATCACCGCCGTAAAGAGGGGCGATAACATCTTTTCTTTTAGCGGAAATTGTTTCCCTGGCAATTATTTTTCCTCCCACCTTTGCCTGTAAGGCCAGGGCGAATTGCTGTCGGGGTAAAACTAACTTTAATTTCTTCACTGCCCTTTTTCCTTGTTCAAAAGTCCTGTCTTTAGGCACAATCTGGGAAAAGAGTTCTTCTTTTTTGCCAGCAATCAAAATTTCTAATTTTACTAAATCCGCCTCTCGCCACTCCCCTATTTCATAATTCAAAGAGGCAAAGCCCTGAGAAACACTTTTTAATTTGTCATAAAAACCAGCCATAAACTCCCGAAGCGGGGTCTCATAAGTCAAAATCAAACGATTTTCCCCCAAGTACCTTGTCTCTAGATAGCGACCCTCAAGATTTTCTAAGAGGACTAAAACAGGTCCTAAAAAATTTTGAGGAGTTAAAATCTCAAGAATTACCCATCTTTCCTGCACTCTCTTTCCTTGAAGATTTTCAGGAAAGTCCCTGGCCGAAGAGATAAAATAGGGCTCTCCCTCAGCCCCAGTAATTTTATAAACTACCTGGGGCCTGGAAACGAGCAGATCGAGATTAAAGTCCCTTTTGAGCCGCTCAATAATAATTTCAGCATGTAAGTTACCTAAAAAGCTGCAGCGAAAACCCTGGCCCAGAACTGTTTTGCTTTCTAACTCAAAATTAAGAGCAGGGTCTATTAATTGCAATTGGTAAAGCGATTTTTGAAGTTTTGAAAATTCATTGGGGTCTTTAGGATAAATGCTGGCAAAAAGCACTGGCCTCGGCATTTGGTACCCGGGCAGCGGCTCGGGTAACTTTAAGCCCTGAACTTTGCAAACCGGTCGCGCCGCTGTCTGTAATTCCTTCGGGATCAAGAACTTTAAGCTTGTAATTGTGTCGCCAACGCGAACTTTGCTTGGCTCTTTGATACCAGTAGCTATGTAGCCGATTTCGCCTGTTTTTAATTCTTGGCAGGCCAACATTTTGGGTCTAAAATAACCAATTTCTTTGGCTATACCCTGAACCTTTTTTTCTAAAAGATAGAGTTCTTGTCCGGCTTTAATTTTTCCATCCACTATTCTCACAAAGGCAATCACTCCTTTGTAGGAGTCATATTGGGAGCCAAAAATCAGGGCTCGCAAGGGTGCCTCTGCTTTTCCCCGGGGCGAAGGAACTTGCTTTATTACCTCTTCTAAAAGTTTTTCTACGTTAGTGCCAAATTTGGCTGAAATTTCTAAAATCACTTGATTTTCTCCTAAAAGTCCTTGAAGCTCCTTTTTTGTTTTAGAGACATCTGCCTGAGGAAGATCAACTTTATTGATAGCTGGAATAATCGTTAGTCCCTGCTTTTTGGCTTCTGAAAGATGGTGTAAGGTCTGGGCTTGAATACCTTTGCTAGTGTCAACAAGCAAAATAGCCCCCTCAACAGCCGCCAAGCACCGGGAAACCTCATAAGAAAAATCTACATGGCCGGGCGTGTCAATGAGGTTAAGAATATACTCAATCTCCGAAGAATACTTGTAAAGCATTCTCGCGGGTTGGAGTTTAATGGTAATCCCCCGCTCCCTTTCTAAGGCGAGCATATCTAAAAACTGGGGCTGCATTTTTTCTTTAGGCACAGTCCCTGTAATTTCCAAAAATCTATCAGCCAAAGTTGACTTTCCGTGGTTAATATGGCTAATAATGACAAAGTTTCTAATGTTTTCTTGCCCTAACATAAGTTTGTGAAAACCGGGTCTTGGCTATGGTAATTTTATTCTACCCTTTCAACGGACTTGGGGCAAGCAAAAAATCGCCTTGTTGACGATTCTTTGGATTTACCCAACAAGAGCTAGTAAACTCCGTTAGAGAATAGCAGGCGTGTTTAATAAATTAAGAGATCAATTCTCTATCGGGGTAAAAAGCATGCTCCACACCAATATGAATCTAAATGAAATTAAAAATGTCTTAGAAAAAGAGCCCTCTTTTCGCTTAAAACAAATTAAAAAAGCGCTTTTTCAGGACTTGATTGAAAATTGGAACGAAGTTACTACCCTGCCCCAAACATTACGACTAAAATTGTTAAGAAATTTTCCAATTCAAGAAATAAAGGCAGAAAAGATATTGACTTCAAAAGATGGCGAGACCATTAAAGCTCTTTTTAAGCTAAAAGATGGTTTAAAAATTGAAACGGTTTTGATGAAACATAAAGATGGTCGCCGAACGGTCTGCGTATCCTGTCAAGTCGGTTGTTCTATCGGATGCCGTTTTTGCGCCACCGGTCAACAGGGCCTTAAAAGAAATTTATCTCCGTTTGAGATAATTGAACAGATTTTATTTTTTGCCAGATTATTGAAGAAAACAAAAAATAAGGTTAGTAATGTTGT
>CAZUDS010000031.1:1879-7902 GCA_964619425.1 uncultured Candidatus Saccharibacteria bacterium | reverse complement strand
TACCTGAAAACTTTTATTGCCGAGCAAAGTGTAAACAACGCTCGAATTTCTTACATTTTACATTGTCACTTTGATGTTTGATATTTGATTTTTGCATTAAATCTATGATTTCTAAAAAAACCGCAAAAAAATCTAAAAGACCGTTAGCGAAAAAAGAGCCCCAGAAGCAAGAAGAATATACGGCCAAGGATATTTTTGTCTTAAAGGGCTTGGATCCTGTCCGCCGCCGGCCGGCAATGTATATTGGCTCAACCGGTCAGGAAGGCCTGCACCATTTAGTGTGGGAATGCGTGGATAATTCAGTGAGTCATCAGACCCCGGTAATAATTAAAAATCAAGGCAAAATTCAAATTGGGAAAATAGGAGAGATGATAGATAAACTCTTTGAAGAGAATACTAATCTGGTTGACAGATCAATTGCTGGAGAAGCGGAAATTTTGCGAAAAGGTTTTGAAATAGAGGCATTGTCTTTTGACCACGAGGACTTAAAACTGAAATTTCAGCCAATTTTTTCTTTGATTCGCCATAAAGTCAATAGTGAAATTTATAAAATTACTTTACAGAATGGACGGCAAATAGAAATTACTCCTTATCATTCTTTATTTACCTTAAAAGATGGGGAGGTCTTACCCATCAAGGGTTCTGATCTTAAAGTTAATACCCCAATAGTTGTTCCTAAAATTTGGCCAGAGCCCCAAAAACCAATTAAAGAAATTGACTTGATTGACGAGTTTTTGAAATTACCAGCCAAAAGGACTGAAAGCTTACATTTATACAATATTAAAGACCTGTTAACCGGGGATATTTATCAAAAATTAAAGTCAACTCTTAAAGAAAAGACCAATAAGACCCAGACCCAGTATCCATCTAATATCTTTTATGATTACAAGCGTTGGAATTACCTCCCGTTTAATTTTTTAAGAGAATTCAAACAAAAAGATATTGATAAAATTAAAGCCCAGAGTTTAATTGGTACAAGAGGGAATCCAAGGATTCGTTTAAGTCCAAAGCTCAAAATTAATCGTCCTTTGATCGAACTTTTAGGAATTTTCGCTGCCGAGGGCTCAATTGTGAAAAATAATAATGTTTCCAATCGAGTAGTATTTAGTTTAGGAGCTACTGAAAAAAATTTGACTCATTATATTTGCTCTTTAATTAAAAAAGTTTTTGGATTGAAGGTAAAATCCCATTATGTTCACGAGACGGCCAGGACAATAGCCACGGATTCTTATTTAATAGCCCTGATTTTCAAAGAAATTATTAAAACCGGAGAAAACAGTTCAAATAAAAAAGTTCCGGACTTAATACTTAATTTAAACCAAAAATTAAGAGAAAGATATTTAATTGGTTACCTTGCCGGAGATGGCTATCCTGCAGACGTCTTTACCCAACATTTAATTCAAAACACCACTCCTTCTGAGACAGAACGAAGAAAGTTTAATGCCACGGCTAAGAGCAAAGATTTCATTATTACCCTTTCTTATCTTCTTTCTTCATTGAATAAGACCTATTCTTACGGAGAAAGGAAAAAGAGGAAAGAAAAAAGATTTATTGAAGTAAATTATAAAGGGATAAAGAAAAGACGAGAAATAAAGAGCCAGAAAATTTCTTACGCGCTTGATTTTTATTGGAATATAAATTCTTCTTATTTCACCCGCCTTCCTTTTAATGAAGTAATTGAAAAATGTTTTGATGGCGCCACCTTAAATCATGTTACCAATCGCCAAGAAGGAATCTCTAATAATAAGATTTTGACTTTATTGGAAAAACAAAAACTCATCTTAAAAACAGGCGTCTTAACTTTTCTCAATTCCGATTTGGGAATTTTGAGAGTCAGAAAAATTGAAAGAATAAAATATAACCACCCTTGGGTTTATGATATTTCGGTTCCCAACGGAGAGAATTTTGTGGCGGGATTTTCCCCAATTATAGCCCATAACAGTTTAGATGAAGCAATGGCCGGTTATGCCAAAAACATTGAGATTAAGGTTTCAAAAGACAATAGAATAGAAGTATCAGATAACGGCCGGGGCATTCCGGTTGACATTCATCCAGATACCAAGAAATCCGCTTTAGAGACCGTAATAACCACCTTGCACGCTGGCGCTAAATTTGGCAGCAAGATTTATCAGGTTTCAGGCGGTTTGCACGGCGTAGGGATATCAGTGGTCTGCGCTCTTTCCGAGTGGATGAAAGTTGAGGTCTGTCGAGGGGGCCAAAAATATGTCCAAGAATATAAACAAGGTAAAGCCATTACCGAAGTCAGAAAGGCGGCAAGATGTGATTCGTCCGGGACAACAGTCATTTTTCAACCAGACCCTGAGATTTTCAAGGAGATAAAATTTAATTTCCAGAAAATTCTCAGTCATTTAAGGCAACAGGCCTTTCTTACGGCTGGCGTCAGAATAAGGGTGGTTGACCAAAGATCGGAAAAAGAGCCCGAGGTCTTTAATTTTTATTTTGAGGGCGGGGTAAAGTCCTATCTCCATTATTTAACCGGGGATTCTTCCTTGCTCCATCCAACTCCCTTTTATATAAACTCAGAGAAAAATGGCATCAAAATAGAGGCCGGCTTTCAATATACAAAAGAATACGAGGGCTTTGAAGAGAGTTTTGCCAATAATATTTATACTTCCCAAGGGGGTATGCATTTAACTGGTTTCAGGACCGCCCTGACTAGAACTTTTAATGATTACGCCCGCAAACAAGGATTCTTAAAAGAAAAAGAAGATAATCTTTCCGGTGACGATATTAGGGAGGGCTTAACCAGCGCCATTTCAATCAAGCTGAAAGAGCCCCAATTTGAAGGTCAGACCAAAACAAAACTTGGCAATCCAGAAGCAAGATTGGCTGCCGAGCAAGTGGTCTCAGACGGTTTACAAGAGTTTTTAGCCATCCATCCCCAAGATGCCAAAGCCATTCTTGAAAAGTGTATTATATCTCAGAAGGCGCGGAAAGCAGCCAAGGCAGCCCGCGAGACCGTTTTGCGAAAAGGCCTTTTAGAGGGCTTAAGTTTGCCAGGTAAATTAGCTGATTGTTCTTCAAGAAAGCCAGAAGAGTCAGAACTTTTTCTAGTGGAAGGCAATTCAGCCGGGGGAAGCGCGAAATCCGGGAGAGATAGAAGGTTTCAAGCAATCTTGCCTCTCCGAGGCAAGGTCTTGAATGTAGAGCGCGCCCGTCTGGATAAAATTTTAGCCAACAAGGAAATCAAGTCGCTTATTATCGCTTTAGGCACTGCCATTGCCGAGGACTTTAACATTGAAAAAACAAGATATCACCGGGTTATCTTGATGGCTGATGCGGACTCTGTTACCGGCGATACTCCCATTTTAATTTTTAATAAGGAAAAGCAAGAATTTGCCTTAAAAGAAGTAAAAGATTTTATCGAGAATTGTGATGATACCTTAAAATATCAGGTCTCAACCTATAACTCAAAAAATAAGACCCGGGAATTAAGAGATATTTATCAAACCATAGCCCATCCCCTAAGAACATCCTTATATGAGATAAAAACCTACTGTGGCTACGGCGTTAAAGTTACCGATTGCCATAGTATTTATGTGTATGAAGACGGAGAGGTGAGGACCAAGAAAGGGAGCGAAATTAAAAAAGGCGATTTTCTTATTTTTCCCAAGAAACTTCCTCATCAAGAGAAAAAGTATATCCTTGATGTTGCTGATATTCTTTTAAACTCGAATATCAAAAATATCTCTATAAAACTTCCAGCCAAAGCCCTGCGGCTTATTCCCGAGACCGCCTGGTGTGAATTGGATATGATTTCGTGGACGCAACTCCAGAAACAGAGAGAGAAACGGGCGATTTCTCGGAGAGAAATGGGAGAGCGAATTGACATTTATGATAGAGTTATTCAGCAATGGGAGCAGAAAATTGATAATGTAATGCCGAGAGCAGGCAAGTTTGAAAGTTATCTTAATGAGCTTGATATCGAAAAGCGCTCTCTTGATTATAATGTCTATGTCCCCCTGAGAGATTGGAGAGAAGATAGAGCCGGGGAAAATTTTGAGTTTTATCTTGAAAATCACGTCCACAGAATTAAAACACGTTTTGTTTTGGATGAAGACCTGGCATACCTAATCGGATTTTTCTTGGGAGATGGCTGTTATAGTCCGGAGAAGGGGAATCCTAATCGGTTTACGATTTCTATCAATAAAGAAAAAGCAGAAAAATATATAGGGGGACTCTCGCCGATTATAAAAGAAAAATTCAACGCAAAACCAATTATTGAATATCGGGAGCCCAATAATATTCAGCTTCATTTTCACTCCTTCGAGTTTAAACTCATTTTAATGAAACTCGGACTCTTAGGAAAGAAAGCTCCTGAAAAATTTATTCCCGACGTTTTCTTCAACACGAAGAAAGAGATTCAAGAAAACTTACTGAGGGGGTTACTCCAGAGCGATGGCTTCATTACCGTCTGGCCAGACAAGAAACCGGCGAAGATAATCTATGGATGGCGTATGTCATCCAAGAAGGTAATTCAAGGCATTATTACTATCTTTAGGCAGTGGGGGATATTTCCGGCTTACGGTGAAAGTAATAACAAAGATCATCCCAGGAAAGATGGAGTAATGATAAAAAGTAACTACAAGGCCCGTGACGTCTCGATTTCTGCTGTTCCTTACCTAATAGAGACCAAAAACATCTGGCAAGGACATAAAGATGCCTATAAATTAGAGAAGTATCTCAAGAAAGCGGACTACAGAAAAGTGACTGGCAAGTATGTTAAAGAGATTAATAAGGACTTTGTGGGGCTTAGAATTAGGGAGAAAAGAAAGATTAAAAAGCCAAAAGACAAGTTTGTCTATGACTTTTCGGTGTGGAAAGACCAAAACTTTATCGCTGGTATGGGTGGCATTCTCTTAAAAAATTCGGATGGCAATCATATTCGGACCTTGCTTTTAACCCTTTTTTATCGCTACTTTAAGCCAATTATTGAAAAGGGCTATCTCTATATTGCCCAGCCGCCTCTTTATCGTATTCAGGCAGGAAAAAAAGTTGAATATGCCCATGCCGAAGAAGATAAGGCAGAAATTCTTTCAGAGTTTCGTAAAGTCAAAATCCTGTCCCGCGCCGTCCCGTCCCCTCGGAAAGAGGTGGGACTGGCGCAGGGTCAAGAGTCAAAAGTTGAAACTGAACAAGAAAAAATCAGCGGCATTACCATTCAACGTTATAAAGGTTTAGGAGAAATGAATCCTGATCAGTTGTGGGAAACTACAATGAACCCTGAAAACCGCATTTTATTGCAAGTAACCATTGAAGATGCCAAAGAGGCAGACAGAATTTTTGATACTTTGATGGGAGACGAGGTATTGCCAAGAAAGAAATTCATTCAAACCCATGCTAAGAAGGTCAAGAATTTAGATATCTAAAAATCAACGAGGCCTGGTTTCGTTGATTAAGTTTTCCACATAATTTTCCCTTGACAAAGCAATTGGGGGGTAGTAATATAAAATCACTATAAATAATCAATAGGTTCTTTTACAAATTAGGATTGTAATCTTGGCTGGTCTTCAAAGCAGAGTAGAATTATTTTGGACCTTTTTTAAGATTACAACTTAATTGTAAAAGTGCTTGTTGTATTATACAAGGTCGAATTAGTTTGATTTAGTGCGACAAAATAAGGCATTTTGAGATAATTAGTTGAATATCTTCAAATGCCGATAATATTATAAAAATAATTAAACAATAAATAATAATTTGTCTGGTTTGGATAAAGTTGCATATGTTCAAACAAGGCAAATGATTACAAGTTAATAAAAAATTTATGAATCAACAAAATGCAATAATTAAGAATTCGTCTCTCTCTCTCTCTCTCTCTCTCTTTGCTCTCTCGGTTCAAAAGTAATTAAAGCGTTGTTTTTTGTTTTTATTGCCGCAGCATTAATCGCTAGCGGTTTTTTTGTACCAAGTTCTGCGTTAGCAAATGACAATTCCTTGGACTCCCCCTTGGCCGCCGCTATGGCTGCGGTAGAAGCTGCCGAAGGTGCTCTTCTAACCACCCA
>CAZUDS010000031.1:0-1779 GCA_964619425.1 uncultured Candidatus Saccharibacteria bacterium | reverse complement strand
GGATGCTCTTGATCTGGCCGCCGCTATGGCTGCGGTAGAAGCTGCCGAAGGTGCTCTTCTAACCACCCAAGCAGAGGTTACCACTGCCCAGGGGCTACATGATGATGCACTGGAGCTGGTCAACGCCCTGCCTGACGATGATGAAGATGAAGATGAAACAGTAAAAGCTGACCTGCTTGCTCAGCTGACTGTTGTACAGACAGCCATTGACAATGCGCAGGATGCTCTTGATCTGGCCGCCGCTATGGCTGCGGTAGAAGCTGCCGAAGGTGCTTCTCTGATTACCCAGGTAGATGTTGACGCTGCCCAGGTGCTGCATGACGAGGCATGGGCGCTGGTCGACGGCCTGCCTGACGGAGTAGACAAAGAAGGACTGCTTGCCAGCTTGGCTGCTGTGCAGACAGCCATTAACGATGCGCAGGCTGCCTTTCCGCCGACTATCATTTCTCACACGCCATCACATAACGCAGTCAATATAGCAGTTGCAAGCAACATCACTATTACCTTCAGTGAGCCTGTGGTTATTGAGAAAGGAGATATTATTTTATACCCTGAGACCGACTTTACTATCGAAGTAGACGCCAATGTGGTTACTTTGGCTCCGACATTAGTGTGGAATGACAATACAACTTACACAGTAATCGTTACGACCAATGTTGTCGATGTAAATGGAGTAGAATTGGAAGATGAATATTATTGGCTTTTCACGACAGAAACGCAGTACAGCGTATCTCTCAACTTTAGATTGGGCGAATTGGGTGGATGGAATCTCATTTCCTTGCCGGTTGTTCCAACTAACACAAACATTGGCGCGGTCCTAGGCGATGCGGCAAACTCAATTAAAGCCGTTTGGACATATGATCCAACCAACCCCAACGCGGTTGACGGCTGGCTGGTATATGTTCCAGGTAATCCCGAAGAAACTAACAACCTTACTATTATGACCGCAGGTTATGGATACTGGATAAACGTGACCGAAAATGAAACTATTAGTGGTTCGGGCAGTTTGCTGACCGTAGGTCCGACACCTCCGCCTTCTAGAAATCTTGTTAAGGGTTGGAATCTTATCGGTTATTATCAAATTCCAGGAGAGGAATACAGTCATCCTCTCTCGGCCTTTGCGAGTATTTTTGAGTGGGGATGGGGACCCAGCGGCATAACAGGACTATGGGGATTCAATAACTTAACCGGCGCCTTTGTTTGGGTAAGAGACGACATATTGCCAGGCAATGCTTTCTGGGTTTCGCTTCCGGGTCCAAGAGTATACACTCCTAGTAATTTCAACTGGTGGTACTGGGACTATCAGGATTAATAAATTTTATGAAATCAATTTTGAAAATATTGGCGTCATTTGTTTCTATTGGACTATTCCTGCCGATTTTTGTGTTTGCTCAGGGTCCAAGATTGCCGCATCAGTTCTTTGGTTCGGTTAATTTCACTAATGGCGCGGCTCCAAATGGTTTGGTGGTAGAGGCAAGAATAGACAGAGTTGTGGTAGGTGATTCTGTAACGGCGAATGGAAACTATGGCTACAATCCAAGCTTGCTTTTTGCCCTTGATAACCAGGGAGTAAACGCGGGGAAAACAGTTGAGTTCTATGTTTCGGGTATTAGGGCCAATGAAACAGCGGTGTTCGCGAACGGCAATTCCAGTCGGATTAATCTTACTATACCGGCATTATTGCCGACTACTCCGACACCTCCAGCCCCAGCCCCAGTCCCAGCCCCAGCTCCAGCTCCAGCTCCGGTCCCGGTGGGCGGTGGAGGCTTCGTCGCGACC
>CAZUDS010000030.1:0-8006 GCA_964619425.1 uncultured Candidatus Saccharibacteria bacterium | reverse complement strand
TTAAACCTAAGCGGGCTTGGCTTAAATCTTTATCTTCTGAAATCACCTGGCAGTCACGATAAAATTGATGAAAAACGGTAGCCAAATCTGTCGCGTATTGAGGCAATCGCTGAACTTGATAATCTCGGGCAGTATCTTCAACTACTTCCGGGAACCTAATTAACTGTTTAATTAAGTTTAATTCGCTTTGATGATTCAATAATTTTAAATTTTGATTTGTAATTTTGCATTTTGCATTTTGCATTTTGCATTTTGCGAGAATACTATGTATTCTCGCATAAGCATATTGAACATAATAAACTGGGTTTTTTTGTGATTGCTCCTTTGCCAAATTCAGGTCAAAATCTAAATGAGTATTAGCTGATTTTTGCAAGAAGAAAAATCTGACAACATCTTTGGGGATTTTATCTAAGAGTTCGTCCATTGTCACCACGGTTCCCTTCCTTTTTGACATCTTGACTTTTTTGCCCTTTTCTTTAACCGTCACAAACTGAAGCAAGATAATGTCTAATTTTCCTTTATAACCCAGTGCTTCAACTGCTGCTTGTAAGCCCGGTACATCACCGAGATGATCAGTGCCCCAAATGTTAATAACTTTAGTAAATTTTTTCTTTTCAAATTTATATTGATGAAGAGCAATATCTCCTGCTAAATAGGTTTTTAGGCCATCTCTTTTAACCACTACCCTGTCTCTGGCATCGCCAAATTTCGCAGATTTAAACCAGAGAGCTCCTTCTTTTTGATAAATTAGATCTTTTTTCTTTAAAAATTCTAAAGCCCTGTCAACAGCGTTGGATTTATGAAAACTTGTCTCCCAAAGCCACTCATCATATTTAATGCCTAGGCGATCAGTTGTCTTTTTAATCATCTCTTTAATAATAATTTTGGCAGCGATCTCGCCGGCTTTATGGGGGTCTTTTATTTTTATTTTCTTATGTAAATAGTCAATATAATCTCCTTTATATTGAGCCCGCTCGTCTTTTAAGACCGAGTGGCCCAGAGTTAAAATTTGCATGCCATAATCATTGACATAATAGGCCCTTTCTACTTTATAGCCTGCTTTTTGGAGGACATTTGCCAAAACATCGCCAAAAGGACCGCCCCGGGCATTGCCCACTGTTAAGGGGCCTGTGGGATTGGCTGAAATAAATTCTACTTGTACTTTCTTGTCTTTGCCTAAATTTAGATTGCCAAAGACCTCTCCTTGTTTTAAGATTTCACTAATTTGTTTCTGTAGATATTCTTTGGAAAGAAAAAAATTGATAAACCCTGGCTTAACAGTTTTGGTTTTATCGAAAACTTTTGACTTTTGCCCCTCGACTCCGCTCGGGGCAACCCTGGCCTTGTCGAAGGGTTGACTTTTAACTTTTGACTTTATCATCTCGGCTATTTCCATCGGATTTTTTTTAATCTCTTTTGCAATTACCATCGCTATATTGGTGGCATAGTCACCATAAACGGCTTCTGCCGGCCGTTCAACTTTAACCTCAACCTCTTTTTTATAGAGGTTCTTTACTGCTTTTTCTATTAATTTTTTAATTTCTTCTCTTATCATTATGTCTTAGTTTAGCTTATTTTACTTAAAAATTAAAGGATTTAGTGCTAAACTAAAATTGATGAACCCCATTAGAAGTTCTATGTAGAAAAAATTTTTGAAATTTTTTCTGCATGGCAATAACGGGGTATAATAAAAAAACAAGGGGTTGTCTGAAATTGGCGGCATGCTATATAAAGACAGACCCCTAACCGGCGTGAAAATCCTGGCTGAAAATAAAAAAGCTTATTTTACATATCAAATCTTAGAAAAATTTGAGGCCGGTCTTTCTTTAATTGGCCAGGAAGTAAAATCAATAAAGTCCGGCAGAATAAACTTGGCCGGCTCCTATGTTGTTCAAAGAAACAATGAGTTTTATTTAATGGGGGCCAATATTCCTCCTTATCAGCCAAAAAATGCTCCTGCCGACTATAATCCTGAGCGGTCGCGGAGATTGCTTCTGAGAAAAGCGGAAATCAAGTCCTTGATTGGTAAGCGCCAGCAAAAGGGCTTGACTTTAATCCCTCTGAAAGTATATACTAAAAGAAGAATAATAAAGCTGGAATTTGCTGTTGCCAAAGGAAAGGGAAAAAAGGATAAAAGAGAAAAAATTAAAAAAAGAGAGGCAGAAAGGGAAATAAGAAGAATGATGAAGGGCTAAATTCCAAGCACCAAATAACAAACAAGCACCAAATTACAAGCACCAAATTACAAACAATATCCAAATTCCAATGACCAAATGACCAAAACCTTCTTTATAAACAATTCTGTTTCGGTCATTGGGATTTCGGTCATTGGAATTTATTTGGGATTTGGAATTTGGGATTTGGATATTCCGTCACGAAGTGACGGCGCGGGGGTGAAAAGATTCGACAGGGATATTTGTCAAAATAGGCAAGTCCAGCCCAAGGATCTGGTCCGCGCCGGTTAGAAGCTCTGCTTTCTAGCCGGGGCAAAACTCCTTGAAAAACACAAGTGCCAATTTCTTTAGAGCACCTGCTTATGCTTAATAGAGCATAAGCCATTCAACTCGCTGATTCTCGATAAGCGAAGTTGGGTGTTATATCTGTCGAGATAGACAATTGTTCTGCCCGGGACAATTGCCGACAAAACAGGGCTAACAACACCAGAATTTTGTCTATTTTCTATCTGGTATTGTAAAAAACCAAAATAGACTAAACCTGTAGAACTGTTTTGGCAAAATTTCTGGACAAGGGTTCAATCCCTTCACCTCCACCTAAAATTTTAACTTTTTTGCAAAAACCACCAGTCAACAATTGGATAAGAGCAAAAGAAATAAGAGTAATTGATGCAGATGGTAAAAACTTGGGTGTTTTAGGTTTGGCGCAGGCCCTCAAAATAGCTCGAGAGAGAGGGCTTGACTTAATTCAGGCAACCAATAAAGTCCAACCACCGGTCTGTAAAATCGGTGATTACGGTAAATATCTCTATCGTCTCCAGAAAAAAGAGAAAAAAGCCAAAGTAAAAAAGGTGAGCTTAATAAAAGAGATGAGGTTGGGCTTTAATATCTCTCCCCATGACATGGAGACAAAGGCCGGTAAGGTTGGGGAATTCTTAAAAGAAGGCAATAAAGTAAGAATAGAGATGATTTTGCGAGGCAGAGAAAAAGCTCTTCAAGATTTTGCTCGAGAAAAAGTAGGAAAATTTTTAGAAATGATTAAAGAAAAAACCCCTATTAAAATTGAAAGGGAATTAAAGAGAGAAAGAAGGGGTGCGGCAATGATTATAGCCCGACACTAATACACGAATTAACACGAATGATACAAATAGCTCATTCGTATCATTCGGATGCATTCGTATATTGGCATCGCGATATGAAGACAAGAAAATCCATCACTAAAAGATTTAAGATTACAAAGACCGGCAAGGTCCTCCGGAGATTGGTTGGCCAGGATCATTGTTTGGCCAAAAAATCCGGCAAGAAAATTAGAAAGCTCAGAAAATGGGTTGAGGTTTCAAAACCAGAAGCGAAGAAAATAAAAAAATTAATCCGACACTAATCTACAAATTGATACGAATCTACAAATCCGATGCGAACCTACGAATGACTACACGAATCTACGAATTACGAATTCGTATCATTCGCATAAATTCGTAGATTAGTATCGGTGGTATCATTCGGATGTATTCGTATATTGGCATCGCAATATATTATGGCCAGAGTCAAACGAGGAAAAATCGCTCATAAGCGGAGAAAAAAGTTACTCAAACATGCCAAGGGTTTTCGCTGGGGAAGAAAATCAAAATATAGATTGGCTAAAGAGGCGTTGTTCCATGCCTGGACTTACAGTTATCGTGACAGAAGAACAAAAAAAAGAGAGTTCCGCAAACTCTGGCAAACGCAAATCAATGCTGCTTGCCGAAAACAAGGAATTTCTTACAGTAAATTTATCGCCGGATTGAATAAAAACAAAATCGTACTTGACCGAAAGATTCTGGCAGATTTAGTCCAAAATCATCCCCAAATTTTCGAAAAAATCGTAGAGAAAGCAAAATCATAAAGCATAAAATCTGAAACAAAAAACCGCTTTAGTGCGGTTTTTTAATTTTTCCTTTCAGAATTCTTTCGACTACTCGTCAGCTTGTTTCTGAAAAATTTTTTTATATTTTATATTTCATAAGAAAATCATTAGCTTTTTTGAGAATTTCTTTGGCATTCTTAAAAGTTAATTGTCCTAGGGCTTCCTCATAGGGCAACCACTTAAAACCAATATGCTCCCAGGAAATTTTGACCTCTTTTGTTTTTGTCTCTGCCAAAAGAAAAGTAACAATTTTAAATATATTTTTACCTTTTAGCTTATAAAAATACTTAATCCATTCTTTGAAACCAGCTAAAAATTCAATCTCAGTAATTCCTGTTTCTTCAGCCACTTCTCTCCTCGCTGTCTCTTCTAATTTTTCTCCTTTTTCAATATGACCTTTGGGAAAATCCCAATAACTCTTGCCTGGCGTTCGAAAGCCAAAAGGATAATGCAAAAGCAAAAACAATGGTTTCTCGCTTTCTTTTATGAAAATTACTGCTCCGGCTGATTTTTCTACGGGCATGTTCCTTCGCCCTCGCTCGCCTTCGGCTTCGTTCGGGCTCAGTCAAATTAAAAATTAAAAATTAAAAATTTAATTGGCTTTCCTCCTTAATTGATATTGGTATTTTATATGGGATATCTCTGATAAAATAAAAATAATCAATTTGCTTCATAGTTACTTAAAAAATTTGAGTAATTTATCTAGGGGCTGGGTATTAATAATGTCTTCTTTTTCCGCCCAGCCGCGGCGCGCCTGGGCAATGCCAAATTCCATAAATTTCAGATGGTCTTTATGATGAGCATCGGAATTAATTACCATTTTAACGCCGGCTTCCTTTGCCCTTCTTATATTTTCGGCAGTTAAATCCAATCTTTCAGGAAAGCCGTTTATTTCCAATATTACTCCAAATTCTTTAGCCGCTCTTAAAATTTTATCAAAATCAATTTGATATTCCTCGCGCCTTCGAATTATTCTTCCGGTCAGATGAGCAACAATGTCAATGTTGGGATTTTTCATTGCTCTAATTATTCTTTCGGTCATCTTTTCTTTTTCCATCTTAAAATTAGAGTGAACTCCGGCAAGAACAAAATCTAATTTTTTTAGGGCTTCGTCTTTAATGTCAATTGAACCATCGTTTAAGATGTTGGCTTCGCATCCTTGTAAAATCCGAAGCTTGAAACTTGAAACTTGAAACCCTTCGTTTATTTTATCAATCTCTTTTCTCTGTTGAGTCAACTGCTTTTCATCCAGTCCATGCTCAATTCTTAAAAACTTGGTGTGATCAGTAATACCAATATAGGAATAACCCATTTCTCGGGCTACCCTGGCCATTTCCTCAATTGGATTTGCCCCTGCCCCTCCATCCCAATTAGAACGGCAATTTAAATCCGCCCAATTAGAATGGCAATGCAAATCTCCTTTAATGTCGCCGTAATCAATAATTTTTGGTAATCTTCCCCCTAAAGCCGCCTCTATTTCTCCTCGATCTTCTCTCAGTTCCGGCTCAATCCAAGGAAGGCCGAGGGCCTTATAAATTCCTCCCTCATCCCAACCGGCAATCATTTTTTTGCCCTTGAAAAGACCATATTCTGAAAGCTTTAACCCTCTTTCTATGGCAATTCTTCTGGTAACAATGTTGTGCTCTTTGGAACCGGTGAAATATTGCAAAGCCGAACCATAACTTTTCTTTTTAACCACCCTCAAGTCCACGTCAAAACCTTTCTCCATCCTGACAGAAGATTTTGTTGAACCCTTCATCCAAATTTTAATTATTCCTGGTAATTGAACAAAAAAATCCATTACCCTCTTAGAACTTTTTGCCGTTATTAAAATATCAACATCGCCAATGGTTTCTTTCATCCTTCTGACAGAGCCGGCTACATTAATTTGTTCAACCTCTTTTAATTTTTTTAATTTCTCTAAAATTTCTTTTACTTGCGGCAAAATTTCACCCAAAAGAAACCTTCCCTTGCTCTTTTTCAGAAAAGCGATGCCCTCCAAAATATTTTTTTCCGTTTTTTCGCCAAAGCCAAATAAAGAAGCGATTTTATGGGCTTTAGCGGCTTTCTCTAAGTCCTTTAAATTTCTAACTCCTAATTTTTGATAAAGAATTTTGGCTTTTCTTGGCCCTACCCCTTCAACGCTAATTATTTCTCCCAAATTCAAAGGAAGTCGTTTTTTAAACTCCTCATAGTATTTAATTTTCCCGGTCTTTAAATATTCTTCAATCTTTTCGGCAATGTTCTTTCCTACGCCGGGAATTTTTTCCAAAGCAGCCCTTCCCCCTTTCTTGTAAATATTTTCTACATCTTCTTCCAGCCCTTCCAAAACCTCAGCCACTTTTCTATAAGCATAGGGCTTAAAAGCTATTTCATCCATTTCTAAATAATCAGCAATTTCATATAAAATCTTGGCAATTTCTCGATTTTTCATAAATTTCTTCTTTTATGCGGGACTCTCCTTCTTACTCCGCAATGAACCGCGAGTTCTGCTACCTACCTGGGACAAATGCTTTGTCTAAAATTGATTAGTTAAAAATAAAGTTGACCCTATTTTTCCTTTGACTCTCAACTTCATTCTGACTATTTTTGATCTTTCTTTACTATCCTCTTAAAAGTAACTTCTTTATAGTCATTAAAATTTATACCTTTAAGTTCGTATATTTGGTATGTTGAAAAGATCTTTTTATCTTCAGGATTAAGGCCCAACAGAGAAATGGCATCATCAACCTTCTCCCAAGAAGGAGCTTCTATCTCAAGATAGGGCTCAATTAAAGGATAAAAATCTATGTCGAATTCAATATCATTCAATTGATACCGTATTCTTCTATTTTCTACATAATGTTTTTGTATAAAGCCTGCCCTCAATAATATCTCTGCCGTTTTATCAAAATCGTTAACCTCAACTTCTATCTCTTCCATACTTTTATCGTGGGTTTTTTCGTCAGCCCCTATTCCTATTCTTTGTTTAAAGGCTAAAGTTATTTTGTTTCCTTCGTCACGAAGCCTTATCCAGGAACCAGCCTTATCTAATCTTAAATCAGGGTAATCAAACACCCTCCTTCTATAGAGGTTATCAAAAACTTTTTGAGCGCCAATATCTTTTAACTTTTCCTCAATCTTTTCAGGATTAATGTTTAGAAATTTAACTTCGATTTCTTCCATACTATTTTAAGTGGTCCCTTCAGCCCCCGGCCTAAATTTTGATTATTTGCTTCTCTAATTTTAAGAGGTTTGAATATATCGAATTTAATTCTTGCTTTTGGGGATAATTATTAACCAAGATCTCCAATGATTTTTTTAATATCTCAAGACACTCTTTTAATATATAGCTGGTATGTTGATAGTCAAATTCACCATAGTCATCACCATTTTCAATCTCCCACCTATTACAAAGCTGTCGATAGGTTTTAGCCATTAAAATATTAGCGTACCAAAATAAATCAGCGGCCTCCTCGGTATGTATCCAAAATTCACCCAATGCTTCGGCCGTATTTCCAAACCTTCTCACGGATTTATTCCACTCTTCTACTTTATTATACAGAGAGAATTTTTGAGGTTCTGGTGGTTCTTGAATATCTTTGATGTTGGTAATATCAAATCCTTTACTTTCAGCATCTTTCTTAATCATCTCCAGCACTTCTTTAAAGCTTTGGCCAACATCTTCAATAGTACTTTTAAAATCATCTGGATCTTCGCCTCGTTCAATATGACTCTGGCGATTTCTTTTAATCCGGCCGCAGATTGGACAGTCATCTTTGCCGCAGGACGCTCTCCGCCAAATACACTCCATCCACTTTGGCATTTTAAATTTTTCTTGTTCTTGCTTCTTATGCCAATTTTTTATTGGTAAACCCGTCCCATCTTCAGAAACCTGAAATCTAATTACTTTCCTTCCTAAATCTGTAAACTTAAACTTCTTCCGAGAT
>CAZUDS010000029.1:0-8182 GCA_964619425.1 uncultured Candidatus Saccharibacteria bacterium | reverse complement strand
GTCAAAGGCGTCCTCAACTGATGAGAAGCCATTGACATAAACTCTGTCTTGGCTTTATCTAATTTTTTTAATTGAATATTAGCTAATCCTAATTGAGTGGTTAATTTTTCTAATTCTTCCCGTCTTTTTATTTCAGTTGAAATACTTTTAATAAGTAAATAGCCAAAAAAGAGAAAGATAATTAGGCCTATTCCTTTTAAGATTTGAACCCAGGACTGAGGCGTGAAAACAAAGAGATCTAAAGTAAGCAAAATCGCAATCAAGCCCACTAAGAGAGAAGTTAAAACAGCTTTTATGTCAAACAACTCCCGTTTTACAATGGCATAGGCAGTGAAACTAAGGAGAAAGATGGCAGAGTAGTTGCCAAAAGGATAATACCTAACTTGAACCGTTTCTCCTAAAAAAGGGAATATAACATTGAAAATAAGATTTGGAATAACAAAAATCAATAATCCAATCAAAACATATTGTATTTTGAGTTTTTCTTTTTCAGAAAGAGAATAATACTTTCTAAATAACAATATAATATTTATCAAAGTTAGAAAAGACACAAAAATAAAATACGGAATCTTTCCTATCCCAAACAGAGGATTTATTCCCCATTTTGTCCCCTCAATATCTTCCACAATTATTCCAGTTAAAAAAGAAGTAAAGAAAAAAAATATTCCCGTAATTAGTATTATTTTTTCTAACAATCTATATCTTCTTATTAGCCGAGGGAAATAGGTAACAAAAAAATAAAAAGCTATCAAAAAAAGAGCAACCATTCCGTATCCGAATCTTACTAGATACAAAGCTACTGAAGAAAAAATTTCTAAATTAAAAAAATAAGGCAAAGGCGCCCATAAAAGAAAAGAAATAGTAAACAATGCAAATATTTGGTTTACCAGAGATTTCTTATTCGCTAAATACACCCAACCGGCAAGCCAAAGACCCAAAATTATTATTAAAAATGCTAAAATTTGATACAACACCATAAGGGAAATTAGTTTCTATGTTTATTTTAACCCTTCACTGATTAAATGCATAAAAATGAGCTTTTCTAGTCCTGAGAGGAGTTTTTTCTTTATTTTCTTACTGATCTTAATTATCTTTATTTTATTGTATCTATTCTCCCATTCCTTTAAAAAACAAGTTCTAATTGAAGAGGATTGAATTTTTGTTATTATCTTATCCTTCTTTTCCTTGCTTAAATCTTTCAATAAAATAACTTTTTTTTCTATAGCAAATGCAAAAACATCGCTCGTAAAATCTTGTTCATCAATTTCTCTTTTCCATGTAGTAATAGCATTGCCTATCCTACCCATTTGTTGAGCGAGTATAAATACTTTTCTTAAACAACCTACTTTTTCAACTTTAAAATTAGGAGAACACATTAAATCTAAATCTAGTCCTACCATTGCTTGCATATTATGCGGAAAGTAAACTTGATATTCATCTAGATTAATGAAGCTTAGATTTTTGTTTATTAGATAGCCGTATCTTACAGAATTAAAGAACTGTTTATAATCGTAAAAGAAAAGCTCTTTAAATTCTCTATATCGAGGGTATTTTTTTATAGAATTATTTAAACTATTCCAAATTTTCCTAATTAAATTTAGATAAAGTTTCTCCTTTTTTGAAAATTTTGAAAAACCAAAGGAAACCTCTTTTTCTCTTTTATACCGTTTTTCTTCAAAACAAATTCTCCATACTTCTTCTAGTAAGTTTTTATTTTTAAGCTTATCTCCCACATCATCTATTAAAACGTTCAAGATAATACTAGAAGTTTTTGTTATACAGAGAGATTTTCTGTATTTTTTAGTCACTGTAGGAAGAGTAAGATATTGCCACATAAAATATGTCCACTTCCATATAAACTCCTTTCTTTCTCCCACTTTCTCATATTCTTTCACCCACTTTTGAAGCTCTGGCGGTAATTTTAATTTCTGCACTGCCTCAACTTCTTTTTTCACTCTCTCCGGCGTCAATTGTTTTAAAATTTTCTCAATTATCATATTTTTTCTTCGCTTTTTTAATTCTAAACTTTGCGCGAAACTTCTTTGAACGGAGCTGCGGAAAAATTTGGCGACACAGTTTGAATACGAAGCATAACTACTAAAAAATGGGTTGAAAACAAGGTTCGTGTCTAAAAAAGAGCATTACACGTAATTATAAATTCTCTCTGTAAAATCTGTGAAATTATTTTTTTGTAAAAAATATTTCAATGTATTTAAGTAGTGTTTATATATATCATCAAATCGATTATTTTTACGAAGATACTTTTCCTCCTCAAACAAACTCGTATAAAAAAGTTCATGGATGTAATATTGAATCGTATGTTTGAAAGATTCGCGATCAATGCACCTTATCGTCTTATACCCATCTAAAAATTTACTAGCTCTAACAAAATTCTGTTCCCCGAAATTATCGAAAAATATGATCACAAGAGAATTTATTAATTCATATAGTGTATAGCCGATGAAAGTTCTATCGAAATCAAATACACTGATTATATTTGCAGAGGCATCAAAGAAAACATTCTCGTTATTAAAGTCACCATGAAGAAGAAGCCTCTTTTCGTTCTCGATGTCAAGTTTTAATATCTCGTGTTGTTTAGCATATTCCACCTTCTGTTGTAATAGCAAATAAGCGCTGTCATCTAATTCATCACGATTACTTTTTTTCTCGAGTAGTTGCGACACGCTATCATATATTTTCAAAATATCATTTTTATTTAGTGGTTTAGGTTTTTTGATATATGGCTGATATGACTCTTGATTACTCTCGGAATAATTATGCATCTTTGCTAAAAAGCAACCGAGGTTAAATGCATGCTGCCCTACCATGTGTTGACTTGAAACGATCTGAGCGTCAATAAAAGGATATACTGAATATACACGATTTTTATACCTTACATATTTCGAACCTTCATTTGATACAAGTGCCTGGATGACTGGAAATCCCCCTCTGAAGAAAAAATCTTCCGCGTATTGGATCAAACCGAAATTTTGAACTTCAGAAGCATATTGTTTTAAAAAATATTTATTACCATCACCAGCCGTTATCTGAAAGTTTTGCGAACTGTATCCTTTTGTAATTGGAAACAGGGAAAGAATTTCATCAAAGCCAAATTGCTGAGAAAGAAGGCGTAAAAAATCATCATGCATACTAAACATTTTTTATGGTACTTACTCGTACAAGCATTAAATTCTTATCAGTATATCGTCTATTTTTCTTCCGTTCTGTACATCGTTCATTTATAATTTGTATGGGTTGTAAATAGAATGGCTTTATCTCCATATTGAGTGGCCGCCAATCGCCTGTCAAAATATTCCGGTTACGAGTTCGTTCCGTATACGTCGTCAACAATAAATACCTAATTTTGCTTTTTCTTATATTGCTAAGACTTTTTTTAATGTCCTCATAAGAGAAATGAACAAAACAATCTCGGCATATTAGTAGGTCAGCGGCTGGTAATGGGTCTTCTATCAAGTTTATCTTAATAAACTTGATATTATCCCTTTTGTACTGACGTTGATTTTTCTTTACGATAGTTTCTACGATATCGCCACCAATATAGATTAAATCATCGGTCACAACGTTCCTCATCCAGTTAAAATCCCCGCAGGGAATATCAAGTATAGATTTTATGCGGTGTTTCTTTATTAATTTTGGAATTTCCTTGACGATTATTCTTGTTTGCTTAGAACCACTACCTATTCCCGAAACACTTTCTTTATTGCCCCACAAGTTTTGTCTATAAATAAAACGAAATACAACCTCCGGCGTATTTTCTGCCAATATCTTTCTAAAATTCTTATAATTCACCATGATTGAATAATAAATGCGAATTTTTTGTCAGAATCAGCAATTCTTTTTTCTGCGTATAATCTAATAGTTCTACTTTTTCGTGCATAAAATACCCCATTAAGGTTCCGGAGAATCGCTTGTTCGTATCTGTTCGCCGTAGCTTCTAAATCCTTACGGTCAACGCGCGGGAACAGTATTGATCCTTTTATCCTATAACCTCTAATCTTAGGAGGATCTACCAACTGAACCATTCTTCCATTTTCCGGAATACCCCCAATCCGGTTTGCTATTACAGGTATTCCATTGATAGCTGCTTCTGTAATCACTCTTACCGGCCCATCTTCATAAAGCGAAGGAACCAATAATAATTTAGTTACAGAATAAATATCCCGAACATTTTCTGTAAATGACTGGTGTCGGATATTCGGCAATCGTTGTATATATGACGGTACGTCAGTCCAGCTATCAACAATCAAAAAATCAACAGTAGGCATTTTTCTCGCAATGGCATTAAAAATACCTATTCCCTTGATAGGGTGTGTATTGATCATTGTAACATATTTTTTAGAAGAAACACTATTAGAAGATTTTATATGCATCATATTGTAAATATTAGGGATAATTTTTACTCTCCTTTTTAGTAGTCTTTCAGCCAATTTCTTAGTGTCTTTGCTTACACTATAAACATCGAAATTTTTAAGTACTTTTTTGTAATCGTTTTGAATTCTTTTCGTTCGTTGTGTGTACCCCTTAGGGAAAAGCGTATCAAAGAAAATAATCTTAACTTGAAATTTTCTTTCTTTTAAAAACTGTATGACTTGCAAATGCAGGGGGTCAAAAAAAACAGCTGGTGTATTGCAGATAAACACATCTTCAGACCCAAACCTATTAAAAATATCTTTAAAACTTTGTTTCGCTGTCCTGTGATCAATCCCATTATTTTTTGATATATAGACATAATCTATTCTCAACCCGTTTCTCCTCGCTGACTTGATCTCTGTTTTATTAATAGATGAATAATTTATAGTAATAAAACGAGGGTTGAAGCCAAAAGCAGAAGATCGTTTTAAAATTTCCCTAATTGTAATAAATAATCCGCTAGTAAAACCTTCTCTTGGAAATATATTCACATCAATGTATATCAGTTTTCTAATCATAATTTGTAGCTATTTAATCCCTGAATAACGTCATAAAAGGTCTCAAATCGTTTATAATAAATGCTATTGCGTTCACACAAATCTACCAACTCGCTACGAGCGAAAACTTTATCAGCAACTAATGCTGCTTCCATATCGTTCATGCTGTCCCCAATAACTACGATTGGGTTATATTTAAGCCTCTTAAGACTGGTTAAGATAAATTTTTTATCAGGCGCGCTTTTGGGACTGGTTGGAAATGACGGTGGCTCTATTTTCCACTTGTGATCATTTTCCTGATATCGAATCTTATTGCAAATAATGAACAGTTTATGCTTTTTGATCTTTGATAAATCATTAACTGAAAGTAGCTGTATACTATTAAATTCAGAAAGAATTTTCGTAATGTAATAGTCCCAACCACTGCTGACTATAAGCAACGCGTAATCGTGTGCATAACAGTATTCGACGAAATTATTAAAACCCGGCCGCACCGAAATGTTTTGAATAATAAATTCATCAATCTGATCAGGAGTTACATCTAGAAAAGAAATGAATTTCTCATTTAAATCTTGATGGGATAACTCACCCTTTAAATATCTTTCTCCAATATTACGCCACCGGCCATCACTAAAGGCCCCCATCAAAATATCGCACACATCTTCAATGGTGACAGTGGCATCAAAGTCACAAATAATTGCTCCCTTATATGATTTCGTTTTTAATTGTGCGATCTTCGCCATATAGCCACTTACTTTTTGGTTGATTCATCCTATTAAATTCTTTCTTCGCATTGACAAGTCGTTTCACTATCTCATCTGCTGTTTGTTTTGCAATAAATGGATTCAGTAGATAAATACGGAGCGCTACTATCGGTTTTCCCGTATGCGTATAAAATGCAGCTGACGATTTACTGAGCGCCAGGCCTTTATTACCAGGACTTTTTTCCTTAAAAAACCATTTTGCAAATTGATTAACGTATGCAGTATGCTCAGCCAACAAATTATCATTCCTTAGCTCCTTACGAAAGGTTGATGTTGGATGACTCCCTATTGGATAACATCGAACAAATATATCAGAGCCAAAATGCTTCTGGTTCACGACATATAATCCATATTGCTCGTTTCTTTGTATCTTCTCACGTATGTATTCAGCCATTTCTTGAGAATGACCTAAAAGCGTTTGGTATCCTTCTTGACCAAGTGCCCGAAGTGTAAACCACGTCGCTACCATGTTAGCTGTAGAACGCGATGTTTCAAGGGTAAACATGCCCGGGTTATATGCGACATCATCATGAAACAAGGGGGTCATAATACTTTTATCCCGCAGGAGCAAGTTGAAATCATCTTGATTTTTAACAATGATCATACTTGATACATACGGCGTGTATCCAGATTTATGAAAATCAACTCCAAATGAGTCTGCATAGACTATAGTCTTCAAGTTCTTAACAACCTGTTTAATATTTTGTAGCACTGAAGTAGAAAAACCTAACGGATTATTCTTAAAATCGTATTTCAAGAAATTAAGATACGCCCACCCCAACACACTATCGACATGGATATGTGGAGTATATGACAACTTAAATTCAGAAATTATCTTTTTCCTAATTGTATTAATCTTCTCGACATTATCAATTGCCATATTGGACGTAGTCCCTCCAACCGCCTCGATGCATGCGATCTTCTTACCTGCTTTAATAGTAGCACGACAGGCCTTTTCCAGTTCCTGCAGATTAGTGGTTTGATCTATGTTCGACGCAACCTGTACATAGTTATGCTGGCCTATGCCAAGCCAATTAGAGACAGTTTGATGTGAATAATGTGAGGAGCGCGAGCCAACTATAACTATTTTACCTGATCTGTATCCTTTCAGACCGTGTTGTGGCAAGAGCTTAGCCAAACTAATTTTATGCGCATATAAGTTTGTCCCTGTCCCCCCAAAAGTAAATACACCGGCAGCACGATTCACATCGAAACCTGCTAATTTAGCGATTGCACTTGCACAGACAATCTCAGTATTTAATGCCTCACCCGCATCTTCACCTGTAACGCCGTTTGCCATATATAGCGAAACCACAGCATTGACAGCGATGTAGATAAACGCCGGCAACGGAATAATATTCTTAACCATATACGGACTACTCGCTTTTACACATCCTTCTAGATGTTTAGATAAAGACCGAAGTAATCGTTCTTGGTTTCCGTAAATGTGGTTTGGAACTTTGCTCTTCTTCGCAATAGTCGATATTTGATTCCTTTCCGCAGATCTTGGATAGAGTGGACCTTCGCCCTGATGATCAATCGCGGAATTCAATGCAACTCGAAGCAACTTTACAAGTCTATCTGTATTGTTACCGTCGGGCGCCCAAAAGAAATCCCGCCTTAATTTATTTAGATGGTGCTCATATTTCCTCATATAATTTTTAGAAAATTCTTTTTCCCTTTTTGCAAAACAAAACCGGGGGACACTACATAATCATCTTTTTCTATTACCTCTCCGTTGATTTTTATTCCTCTCTGCTTCAGCACTCTCCTTGCTTCAGATTTTGAGGGCACAAGCTTACTTTCAACTAAGACAGAGATAATATCGTATGAGGAGGGTTTAAATTGTGGCAAATCCACGGGGGTCTTTTTTTCTGTAAAAGTGCTGACAAAATAATTCTCGGCGTCATGTGCTGACTTTTCGGAGTGGTACATCCGGACGATTTCGAACGCTAATTTTAGTTTTATGTCGCGGGGATTTACTCCTTTTTTAAAATCTGATTCATAATTTTGAATAAGAGACATATCAACCCTTGTTAAGAGCGTGAAATACTTCACTATTAACTCATCTTTGAGCGACATAACTTTTCCAAACATGCCATTCGGTTCATCAAGCAGATTAATGGTATTGCCTGAACTGGAACTCATCTTTCTCCCGTCTAAACCTTCAATGAGAGGATTAGTAATGATATTCTGCGGTTCCTGTCCATAAAATCGCTGCAAATCCCTTCCAGCTAACAAATTAAACCGCTGATCTGTGCCACCGATCTCCACATCTGCCTTAATATAGACAGAATCGTAACCCTGCATCAGGGGATATAAAAGCTCTCGTAAAGATATTCTTTTCCCACCATCAAGACGTTTTCTTATATTTTCCCGCGATATAAACTCATTAAGAGAAAAAACATCAGCCTGGTGTCCAATTTCTGAGTAGCCTAATTTGCTAAGCCACTCGCTGTTGTAGCGAATCTTGGCTTTCTTAATGTCAAT
>CAZUDS010000028.1:0-8452 GCA_964619425.1 uncultured Candidatus Saccharibacteria bacterium | reverse complement strand
CTTTTTGTTGCTCAAATTCAATATTATTAATTTGCGGTTCCCGTTCCATAGTTACAAGTTTTCTAAATTAAAAGGGGTGAGGTCAGGAGTCATTACTTTTGCCTTAAGTTTTGGCGGCAAATACCAAACTAAATGATAAAACATACCGGCATGTCCAACTAATCTTGGCTGTATTGATGTCGTTTTGGCAAGAATATTCTGCGCCTGATGTAATATCCCAAACCAAAGGGGAAGTAAAACAGGATCAATTTCTCCCATCACATCTTTAAACATTCCAAAATTTTGGGACTGCTGGTAGGCAATATCAAAAAGTTCATATTCTTCCGTAGTTAATTTCTGTTTCGCTTGATCAAAATATTCTTGGATTTTTTGTGCCATACCTTCGTGTCTTGCGGTTAACCCCCTATTTTCATTTCTAAACTCAACAGCGTGAGTAAGCATGTTATAAACTGGAACCATTGTTTTACGAAATTCGGCTTGCTCAAGAGGAATTTCTAATTCTTTTTTAATTTTGGCAAATGTCTTCCCTTTATCTTTGTCTATTAAACTAACCAGTTGATCCCAAATGAAATTAATTTTTTGTGTATTTTTATGAGAATGTTGGTCAACCAGATTTACCGCTTTAGTAAGTAAAGTTTTGGTCTCTAGATTATCTTCTAATAGTTTAACCAATTTAACGCTACTTAGGGCCTGCCTCAGATATAAGTCGGCATAATCACCCTGTAAAAGATCTCTTTGAATTTGAACGATCTTCCCCTCAAATTCTTCCACATCCTCTCCAACATCAATAAATTTACGTATCAAATCCTTGAGAGAATCAACAAAGAAGTCGTGTATTGGTCCATCAGGGAAAAGATAGTTTACAATCCAAAATCGATAACAAATAAGTTTATTAAACCTCTGGTCTATGTCAACAAGAAAGGATAAATTATCTTTATCGCCATTCTCATAGTCCTTTTTTATTTTTTCAAAACCTTTAAAAAGTTCATCGTGCGCCCAATAACCGTATTCTTTATATGCCGTAGGATTACTCGCGATTTTTTTCGCTATTTCCTCATAATATAGAACTATCCCGGGAAATTTGGCTGGATAAAAAACCATAAACGATTCTAAGTCGTTCGGTAATGTTTTCGGGAATTTTAATAATTTTTCATCAATCTTCATAAATATGCCCTTCGTTACCATCAAGAATTATTTTTTGTCCATCTTGAAGTATTTTGGTTGCATTTTGGGTGCCGACAACTGCCGGAATATTAAATTCTCTAGCAACAATGGCAGCATGGCACAGATTTCCACCCAAATCCGTAATAATTCCGGCCGCCCGCCTAATGCCTAAAAGGAAATGAGGACGAGTCATTTCAGTTACGATGATGTCTCCTTTTTGAATGCGATGCATTTCTTTCTCCATGTCTCCGTAGAGAAACATATTAACTAATCGCGCGGTCCCGACAACTCTTCCAGCCGAAGCCGGGAAGCCACTTAAGATTCTTTTCGGTCTTTTCTCAAATAGCTTAAAATATTCTCTCATTTTACTTTCTAATTCTTGGTATTCCTTTGATGATTTTAGCCATCCTTTTTTATCGTGAGTGATAGGAATACCTTCAATATGTAAATCTCCGATGATTTGCTTTATATCTTGGTTTGGTGTCAGACCGATTTTATCATAAGTGGTAACCAATCTTCCTCGTCGATAGGTGTGAAAACCATAATAACTTTTATTTAGACCGACAAGTTGATAACCCCACCATCCCCATCCTTTACCACCAAAAAATTCAAAAGTAAATTCATTCTTCTTATTGTCTATAATATTTAGAGAAAATGGTTCACATATTTTACCGTTAAAAATCAATTCTAATTCATTATTTTGGATAAACGGTCCAAATCTCAACCCAAATTCATCTTTAATGCTCTTAAGCAATTTATCAGAAAATTTTACTTTGAGTTTACGGACAATTATTGTTGTTCCGCTTTTCCCTGGATCAACTCCTCTATTAACAATAAAAGGATATTTGTTCCAATCACCATGTTTTAACCAATGATCCTCATCGTATTCTAAAACATATTCTTCTTCGGAATCTATCGGGGTGGTAATTAAGGTAAACCCTTTCCCAAGAAAAGAAGTTGAGGTTTTGAGACCGAGACCAAACTCCCCAAGTTGATCTTTCTTCTCAGAAAATCCCAAACGGATTGCTTTAGCGGCCTGTTCCTCGGTCATGCCTCTTCCGTTATCATTTATTGTTACAGAATCGTGGAGAATCTCGACTAAAACATTAAGTTTTTTACCAGAAATTCTGGCATCAATGGCGTTATCAATAAGCTCTGAGAGTGCTTCTTGAATCGAACAACCTGTCTGACTAATCTTTGTTAGTATGCTTCGGTGTGGAGAGATGTCAATATATTTTTTGGTTACTGATTTTTTAATTGACCTTTTTGCCATAATTTTATTATAACTGGGACATAAATCCCTCAAAGCGACCCCGTTTTCCCCTTTAAGGACGCAAAGAAAACGATATTTTATTCCAAACCCTCAACTAAGGTCTTTACAAAATTAAAGTCCCCGTCTCCTTCCAAGACAACATCAAAAGATTTTTTATAGCCCTCTCTCAATTTATCATAATCAAAATTCAAAAATCCAATTTTTAGAAGGTTTTTAAAATCAAAACCCTCTATCATTCCCAAGTCCTCCACACTATCTCCTAACAGAATAACATTCCTTCTATTTTTTATAGCAGAATATACTTCGGGAATTTTTCTTAAAATTGTTTCATCTTTGTTCATACAATGAATAATTGGGCCCTTGGTTGATACTGCTTTTTGGTTTTTATCCCAATTAAACCTGTTTGTTACATAAAAAATGTTTGGATAATTTTTCCCGATTTTTTGAAAGAATATCTGTATTATATCTCCGCAACCACTCGCGGAAAGAACAACTAATGGGATATTATGTTTATAAAGAGAGTCCAAAAATTCGGGAACACCTTCTCTGAATTTAACATATCCATTTTCAACAATATCTTCTAAGTCCGATTTATTTAATCCGGACTCAATTAATAATTTATTGTGCGTTTCCCACCATTCTTGCATTTTCTTTTTCCTTTCTGTCAGCGGAATTTTTGGATCTATTTCAATCGGATAATATTTATCAAATAAAGCGCGAGCTTTCATTGCGTAGTCCTCTGTTAAATGATGCCCGTCCCTAAGCATAGAGATAATAGAGGGGGTTTTGACCCCATTGACCGTTCCATAGGTCAAGGTTCTGTCAAAATCAGATAAAATATGAAGGTCTTGATATCCCCCTTCTTTAATCTGGGACTTTAATTTTTCTAAATTTTTTTGATTTGGGATTATTATATTCATATTCTCGGAATTTCTATCCCTTGTTGCGTGCCCCGAACGAAACGAGGTGAAATAAGAACGCAGCGTAGTTAAAGAAGTTTTCAGGGCGGCGTTACAATACATTTTTAACTTTCTCTAATAAAAATTCAAATTTAGTATATCCTGATTCTTTGTTGATGTGACCAGCATTTTTTATGACAATCAATTCAGTATCAAGATTTTTTGCCAATTCTTTTCCACTTTCTATTGGCACATAAGGGTCGTTGTCTGAATTGATGACAAAAAATCTCTTACAATTCTTTTTTATTTTAGCCCAATCAAATGGTTTCGTTGTAAATGTTTTATTCAATTCATCATATTCAGAATTGCCTAATAAACCAATAAATCCTGCGATAAAAAATGCGCATTTAATTGGGCATTCAAGTTTTTCAATAACACTTAATAAAAATGCTGGCCCTAAACTATGACCAACAACAATAGAGTTTTCGTCTAAATATTGTTCATATTCTTTGAATGTTTTTAACCAATTTTGAAGCGATTGATTTTCAGGACTAGGAAATTTAGGGACGAAAACTCTATGCCCTAATTTTTCAAGCTCAGATTTTAACCAAGGAAACCAATTTTCATTTGGATTGCCGCCGGTTCCATGAATGATTATTATGTTGGTCATAGCTTATATTAAATTGAATCAGGATATAAAAATTTCTATAGCCGCCCCGAAAATTACACATAATGTTTCAGATTTTGAGGAGTTTGCGAAGCAAATTTGGGCGAAAACTGCAAATCCAAACCTCAATCCGTATTGTACGGTGAGCCCGCAAGGCAAATGAGAAAACGAAGCGACCGACAGTATGACGCAGGAACAAAAATTTATAAAATTTTCTTTCCTTTATTTAAATCAAAAACCTTTTTAACTTTAACAAGGATTGCGTTTTTCACCTTATACTCTTTGTTTTTCTCAACGCACAAATCAAAATATTTTCCTGATGAATAAATTTTAACATTTCCTTCCAACCTATAATATCCTCCGACTACACAAATTTTGGGGTTTTCTTTGAGGTTTTTGATTGTAGTTATCATCTGGCAATCTGCAACTAACAATCTGCCGTCAACAAATCCGAGAGAAATAACTATATTTGCATTTGGATTGCCGTCTTTTGAACAGGTTGCCAAAATTATTTCTTCACCTTCTTTAAAATTATCTTTCCAGCTCATAATATTATTGAATGTTATTCATTGTCATTGTATAAAAATTTTTACCCCAAGTAGGTTGCTAATTTGCCCGTTTCATTTGTTTAACTTTTTTTAAAAATACTAAATCTCTTTTCTGAATAAAAGAGCCCTCATAATCCGTTGGTTTATCGCTTTCAACTTTGGAAATTGCCTCATCTAAAGGCAGCCAAACAAGTTTAAATCCGTGGCTTAATTCTTCTTCTGTGAATTTTGGATTTCCCTTGGAAACTATTTTTCCCAAATAACAATAAGATATTTGTTTCAAATTAAATTTGGAGCGATATTCAATAATTTTTCCTACTTCGCCAATTATCTCAATTTCGCTGCCTACCTCCTCCAAAACCTCCCGAGCCAAAGCTTTTGCTTTATCTTCACTATCATCAATGCCTCCACCGGGAATTTTGTGATAGTGATTTTTTGAAACAAACAAAAGAGGAATTGAGCCGTTTTCATCAAAAAGTACGGCTCTAACCGCTTCTCTAATTTTCAAAATTGACTCATTCTTAGGCCATTCTTTGTCTTTGATTTCTTTCAATAATTCCATAATAAATTATGGGAACTCTTACTTTTATATAAATTCTTCGGTTAAGGACAAACGAGGCGCAAATCAAGCGAAACCATTTATCCCACATCATATTCCCCGAAGGGCTGAAATTTAGTGCAACGTCTTGAAGGAAAATTCTTGAGCTTTGAAATAAACAGACATGTAGAATTAGCAAAAAGCCCCTACTTCTTTTTAACATCTGCTTTAATCATTTTTACTATCTCTGGAAACTTAGATATTTGAAAATGACCTTTAATGTGCTTATAAACAAAAATATTTGCATTTTTTAACTTGATGGCATATTTTTGGGCGTGAGATACTGGCACTACATCATCATTTTTGGAAAATATTAGTGTCAATTTTTTGCAATTTTTTTCAAGAAGCGACAAGTTTGATTTGAGTTTGAAACCCCCAGATAATGTCTCTGTTGTCAATGTATCATCAAACGGCGGGCATACAAGATAGATTGTCAGTATCTTTTTTGGGAATTTATGTTCGGACAAATACTTGGCCAAAAATATGCCGCCAAGCGACTCGCCAATAAGAATTATATTATTTTTAAGATAGGGAAAAAATCTTTCAAAGTGAATTGCCCATTCATTATAGGTTGCTCCGTCTTGGCGAGGCATACGAGGCCTAATAACGTGGAAACAAGAACCAAGACGATTATCAAGATATGCTCCGTTCCAACTCACTTTCTTTTTAATTGAAGGGGTCCTTGTTTTTAAAAAATGCAAATATTCCTTTTTGTTTCTAAAGGTCGTTCCACCATGAATATAAAATATCTGAGTTTTTTGCTTGGTCATATTATAGTGTTTTTATTGTTTCGCACAACGTATCGGTATAGCTGACGTCCCGCCAACGCTTTAGTTTATTTTATCAGATTTCGGCGGATATGGATAAACCCCGAGCTTGCAAAAGCCCGCAGGGCGTGGTCGGAGCGAGGCAAAAAAGTTTAATTTTCAAATTCGTCATATAATTTAAGAACTTTCTCTTTTAGAACTCCGCCTTTTATTTCAATCTTATTAGCGCTTTTTCCATTAAGATAATCAGCGCCAACAAGAATTTCTGGACCAAATAATCTTGATGATTCCTCTAGTGAAATTCCAAAGACGATTCTACTAATATTCGCCCACCAAGAAGCAGTAAAACACATAGGGCAAGGTTCACAAGTTGAGTATAATGTAACTCCTGATAAGTCTTTGGAGTGTAGTTTCTCGCAAGCGCTTCTAATAGCGTTAATTTCTGCGTGTGCAGTTGGGTCAAAATTATTTGTTTCGCCAGATTTTCCAGTGGCAATTACTTGATTATCTTTAACCAAAACACAACCAAATGGAAAAGGTGCATTTTTTGCCTCTTCAATGGCTAATTTCATAAACTGTTCGTCTCTCATATCATTGATTAAAGCTTTGAAAATTAAATTATATAATGTTTGTGGATATGAGAAGTTGCAAAGCGTAGCGTAGCAATTTGGAAAAGCCACAAACCGAGAAACAAACCTCATATCCCTTGTTAAACATCCCGACGATTGAAAGGAGGAGAATGCAGCGGAGTACAAAAGATAGTGGACAGGTTGAAAACTCGCCCTACTTAGAAATATAGAATTTTTTATGTTTATAATTTTCAAGGACTTTGGCAGATGGAAAATAAATCGGTGATGGCAAATTGTTTAAATCAAACCAGCGCCATTCTGTAATTTCATCGGGTTCCATAACTTTTGGTTCTCCCGAAAAAGTATCTGAAAATAATCCGATAGTGATAAAATGAGCAGTCTCAATAATATCTTGATTGACGCAAATTACATTCATTTTGTTGAGTGTTATACCTGTTTCTTCTAAGACTTCCCTTGTTGCACTTTCTTCAAAGGTTTCGCCAAAATGTAATTTACCACCAGGCATCGTCCATGTTCCGGCACCATTCAATAAACTAGATGCTTTTTCGGGGTCTTCATGGCGCTTACCTAATAACAACTTGCCATCTTTTAAAATCATTACGCCGAAGCCAACACCAACCTTCCTTTTTTCTTCCATAATATTTTGATTAAATTATAAACTATATAAATTTTGTGGGCGAGCTTTCAATTTCACTTAACTCGTTTCCATACGAATTAAATATATAATATCGACCTTTTTGTTGTGTATTAACCGAAGTTTTGGAGGAATCAATTTTTAACGCAACGTCCTGAAGGTCTGACGAGAGTTTTGAGTTTAGAGATTCGCCTTTATTATATCAATGTTTTCAACAGAAATCCAAGCAGACATAACGCCAAATCCAGATTTATCAATTTCAAAAGGTTCTATTTTCTGTGGATCCTTCAAAAAAATTAACATGCAATATTTCTTATCTTTGAATACCTCAAAAAACTCTGGAATTTTATCAATACCAAGTCCATCATCCTGACCATATTGATACAAAATTTCTTTAATCTTTTCAGGAGTTAAATCAGAAAATTGAATCACTTTATCAACTTTTGTTTTGACGGTAACAGGTTCGCCAGAATCCTTAAAATAAACGACTTCACCAGATTTAATTCTGTCCCAAGGAGCATATTTTACTTTATACCATCTTGATTCAATTTTCTTCTGTCCAGATAGAATTTTTTGAGTCAAGCCCCAAGATTTTTTCATTATTGCAATATGTTCCATAAGGTAGTTAACTTGAGGAGGGTCAGACCCTCCTCCGATTTTACAAATTAAATCGGCAATATGGACGAACATCAAACCGATGTATGAACCTTATATGCCGTGTTATCTGACCCGAAAAAACGTAGCGTGACAAGGAACGGAGGCGAAGCCGAGCATCATAGGGTTCCCGAAAACGCCGTTAATATTATCTCTGTGCAGGGTCTGACCCTGCACATATTTTAAAGAAAATAGAGTTGACCCCTATCTTTCATATGCTTTTATTTTACTCTTCTTTTCAAACCCCCTCAAGAATAAATATTACAAAATATTAACAAGAAACCGGTTTGACATTGGTGTCTTAAAAAGCAATAATGAAAATAGAGCCGGGATGGCTAAGTAGCTCTTTGTGTATCGCCCGGGCCAGGAAACATCTGCAGAGTTTTCAGGTTCTGCAGGCGCTGCTCTTCAGGAGGACAGCAGTCATGAAGAGGGCATTGGTTTGCAGCGTAACCGGGGATCTTCGCACATAGCACCATTACGAGTAACATGTTGTGCGAGGACTGTTCAAATGAATCTGAATCTCCGGGCGATGGTTCCGGAATGGCGGGTGGCTCTTGCTACCCGCTTCTTCTTTTGCAATAAATGACAGGGAGAAATGACTCCCCGCTATTTAAGCGAAAATTAATTGCGGAATTGGAACGTGCAGGGTCTGACC
>CAZUDS010000027.1:0-8474 GCA_964619425.1 uncultured Candidatus Saccharibacteria bacterium | reverse complement strand
AAATTACAAATGATTTACAAATATACTGATTAAATGGCTACAAATTACAAATGTGTACGAATATACAAATACTCAAACTCTATTGGTATATTTGTATGTATTCGTAATTCGTAGAGAGATTCATGCCAACAATTCACCAACTTATAAAAAATAAAAGAAAAAAAACCAAGAAAAAACCAAAGGCGCCTGGTTTGACTTTTAATTTTAATAACCTAAAGAATAGACCCAAAAACTTTTACTCGCCTTTTAAGAGGGGGGTTTGCCTTAAGGTTTTTACAGCCGCTCCCAAGAAACCTAATTCTGCTCTAAGAAAGGTTGCCAGAGTCCGTATCTCTAATGGCATGGAAGTAACTGCCTATATTCCCGGAGAAGGTCATAATATTCAAGAACACTCTGTCATTCTTCTTAGGGGTGGCAGAGTAAAAGACCTTCCAGGCGTGAGATATCATATTGTTAGGGGTGTGCTTGATGCCGGGGGCGTGGAAGGAAGGAAAAGAGGAAGGTCGAGATATGGAACTAAAAAATTGAAAGAATAAATTCTTTCAGTAAATGCCCAATGTCAAAATTCCAATGTCAAATCAATGTCAAAATCCAAAATCCCAAACAAAATTTTAACTATTTTGTCGTTGGGGCTTGGGATTTGATTTGTCATTTGTCATTTGGATTTGGGATTTAATAACTATGGCTAAGAGTAAAAAAATTAAGAAAAGGATAATATTGCCTGATTCTGTCTATAATAACCCCTTGGTCTCCAAATTCATTAATCAAGTAATGCGAGAGGGTAAAAAGTCCTTGGCTGAGAAGATTGTCTATGCCGCCTTTAAGGAGGTTAAAGCAGAGACCAAAAAAGAATCCTTAGAGATTTTTAATGAAGCCCTGAAAAACGCCGGTCCTCTGTTAGAAGTGAGGCCGATGCGAGTAGGGGGCGCAACTTATCAGGTGCCGAGAGAAGTGAAAAAAGAAAGGAGAACAACTTTAGCGATGCGCTGGATTATTCAGGCGGCAAGAAATAAAAAAGGAAAGTCCATGCAGAAAAAACTGGCAGAAGAATTAATGTCAGCCAGCAAAAATGAAGGCGAGGCCGTGAAAAAGAAAATTAATATGCACAGAATGGCTGAAGCGAACCGCGCTTTCGCTCACTTCGCCAGATAGGGTACAAATTACAAATTTTTACAAATATACCAATGTCTGGCTACGAATTACACATGAGAGCTTATTCCATAGAAAAATACAGAAACATCGGTTTTATTGCTCATATTGATGCCGGAAAAACAACAGTGAGCGAGCGTGTTTTGTTTTACACCGGCATCTCTCATAAAATTGGTGAAGTTCATGATGGCAAAGCGATTATGGATTGGATGGAGCAGGAAAAAGAAAGAGGCATCACTATTACTTCGGCGGCCACTACTTGTTTTTGGACGCCGACTGATGCCGGCGCGCAGAAAGATGCAGGGCAGAACTCCGAAGGAAAACTTTCGGCTCCCTGCGGGGCAGGCGCAGAAAGGCGCGAAAAAGAGAGTAAATACCTTATTAATATTATTGATACGCCCGGCCATATTGATTTTACAGCCGAAGTTCAAAGGAGTTTGAGGGTTTTAGACGGGGCAGTAGTTATTTTTGACGGTGTGGCTGGAGTAGAACCTCAGTCAGAGACGGTCTGGCGTCAAGCAGATAAATTTCGTACCCCCCGGCTTTGTTTTATTAACAAGTTAGATAGGTTAGGCGCTTCTTTTGAGGAAAGCTTCAATTCCATTCGGCAAAAATTAAGCAAGAATGTTGTGGCTTTACAAATTCCCATTGGTTTTGAGGACGGCTTTGAAGGAGTGATAGACCTTCTTAAAATGAAGGCCTTAAAATTTGAAGGTGATTTTGGCCAAATTGTAAAAGAAGAAGAGATTCCCGGGGACTTAAAAGAAAAAGCCCGGGAGTGGCGTATAAAATTAGTGGAAAAAATTGCGGCTGAAGACGGAGAACTTTTAGAAAATTATTTGCAAGGCAGGGAAATTCAGGCGCAGGAATTAAAAGAGGCCTTAAGAAAAGCAACCATTGATTATCGTTTAATCCCTGTTTTTTGTGGAGCTGTTTTAAGGAATAAAGGAATTCAACCTCTTTTAGATGGAATTTGTGAATTTTTGCCAAGCCCCGTTGACTTACCAGTAGTTCAAGGGACTGATCCCAAAACCAGCAAGGAAATTACAAGGCAGGCCTCAGATGAAGAAAGTTTTGCTGCCTTAGCTTTTAAGATAGCTACTGATCCCTATGTTGGTACTCTTACTTATTTTCGGGTCTATTCGGGTTATCTCAAAAAGGGTTCTTATGTTTTGAATTCTACCACTGGCGAGAAAGAGAGGATTGGCCGTGTTTTAAGAATGCGCGCCGATGAGAGAGAAGAAATAGGAGAGGTCTTTGCCGGCGATATTGCAGCGACCGTCGGTCTAAAAAATACCAGCACTGGCCATACCTTATGCGATCTTGACAGTCCCATTGTTTTGGAAAAAATTACTTTTCCCGAGCCAGTTATTGGCATTAGAGTAGAGCCAAAAACAAAAGCCGACCAAGAAAAGTTAAGCCAGGCATTACATAAATTAGCCGAAGAGGACCCCACTTTTAAGGTAAAGTCAGACCTAGAGACAGGGGAGACCATTATTTCGGGGATGGGCGAGTTGCATTTGGAGATTCTTACAGATAGAATGAAAAGAGAATTTAAGTTAGAGGCAGCAGTTGGCAGGCCTCAAGTGGCTTACAAAGAAACGATTTTGGGAGAAGCCGAGGCAGAAGGAAAATATATTAGGCAGTCAGGGGGTCGGGGCCAGTATGGCCATGTTTGGCTAAGAGTAAAGCCAAAAGAAAAGGGAGAGGGCTTTGAGTTTATTAATGCCATAAAAGGAGGCACCGTTCCTCAAGAATTTATTCCGGCTGTCCAAAAAGGAGTAAAAGAAGCGATAGATAAGGGTATTATTGCCGGCTACCCCGTGGTTGATGTTGAAGTTACTTTATATGACGGTTCTTTCCATGAAGTTGACTCTTCGGAAATAGCTTTCAAGATTGCGGGCTCTGTTGCTTTTCAAGCAGCAGCAAAGAGAGCAAAGACGATTTTGCTGGAACCAATAATGAAATTAGAAGTTATTATTCCCCAAGAGTTCCTGGGTAGCGTAGTTGGTGATTTGTCGGCAAAGCGGGGAAAAATTGAAGAAACAAAAGATCGCCTGGAGATGAAAGTGATTGAGACAAAAGTTCCTTTGTCTGAAATGTTTGGTTACGCTACTGTCCTGCGCTCTCTTACTCAAGGCAGAGGAACCTTTACAATGGAATTTGAGCATTATGAGCAAGTTCCTGATAATATCGCCCAGGAAATTATTGAAGGCAAACGTCGTTAATCTAAGCCCCGTTAGAAAGGATGGGGCTTTGAACCCCAACCCTTTCTTAAAATAAGGATAGGGATTTATATTCACCCCGTTAGAAATCTTTAATAACTTTCTAACGGGGTAAGATAGCAGAGTTCGGGTTTCTGATTTTTCCACATTTTGGGGTTGACTTAGTTGAAAAAATTTTGTAGAGTGATAATATAAATTAGAAAGATTGACACATTTTGAAAATTTAATTAGAATAATAATATAACCTTAGAAGCAGAAGGGCGCAGATAGCAAGCAGAAAGGCGCAGAAAATTCAGCGATAATCTGCATTGATATCTGCGAAAATCCGCTTCTATAAAAAACTATGGCAGAAAAAGAAAAGTTCGCAAGAGAAAAACCCCATATTAACGTGGGGACAATTGGCCATGTTGACCATGGCAAAACCACATTAACAGCCGCTATTTTGAAGGTTTTAAGCATGAAGGGCTTAAAGGCCTCAGAGAAGACAGTTGACCAAATTGATTCCGCGCCGGAAGAAAAAGCTCGCGGCCTTACCATTAATGTCTCTCATGTTGAATATGAAACAGAGGCAAGACATTATGCTCATATTGATTGCCCCGGCCATGCTGACTATATCAAAAATATGGTTACCGGAGCCGCTCAAATGGATGGAGCGATTTTAGTGGTTTCAGCGCCAGATGGGCCAATGCCTCAAACCAAAGAGCATGTTTTATTAGCCCGACAGGTTGGCTTGTCAACCGTGGTTGTTTTCTTGAATAAGACCGATGCGGTTGATGATCCTGAAATTATTGATCTGGTAGAAGCAGAGATAAGAGAGATTTTAACAAAATATGATTTTCCCGGAGACAAAGTGCCGATTGTCCGGGGCTCTGCCCTTAAGGCGTTAGAGGCCAATTCAGTTGACGATGAGGCAGCAAAGCCCATTTTAGAATTACTTAAGGTCTTAGATGAGTATATTATAGAGCCCGTTAGAGAGGTGAATAAACCCCTTTTGGTGGCCGTGGAAGATGTTTTTTCTATTGAGGGTCGGGGTACAGTGGCTACGGGAAGGGTTGAGAGAGGGATTGTAAAGCCCAACGAAGAAGTAGAATTGGTCGGCATCAAGCCAACCATTAAGACAACGGTGGTGAGCTTAGAGATGTTTAATAAAATTTTAGATGAGGCAAGAGCCGGTGATAATGTTGGTGTTTTATTGCGCGGACTGAAGAAAGAAGAGATATTGAGAGGTCAGGTGTTGGCAAAGCCAGGCACGGTCACTCCTCATACTGAATTTGAAACAGAAGTTTATACTTTATCCAAGGAAGAGGGTGGCAGGCATACTCCTTTTTTCTCTGGCTACAAGCCCCAGTTCTTCTTTTTGACCGCTGATATTACTGGAGAGGTAACCCTGCCGGAAGGGATTGAGATGGTTATGCCGGGCGACACTGTTAATCTTAAGGTTAAATTAGTTATGCCAGTAGCGATGGAAGAAAAACAAAGGTTTGCCATTCGCGAGGGCGGCAAAACAGTTGGCGCCGGAGTGGTAACGAAGATAGTGAAGTGATTAACGCGAGATTAAGGCACGATTTACGCGAGATTATCTTGCGTTAATCTTGTGCAAAATCTTGCGTTAATCATTTAATAAAGAGTTCTTTTAAGATGCCCAGCAAAAAGAAAATTACTGAAGACAAAGAAGTTGAACAGAAACTAAAGATCAAGCTGAGAAGTTATGATCATAAAGTGATTGACAGTTGCGCTCGACAGATTGTGGAGACCATTTTACGCTATGGAACAGAAGTTTCAGGACCCACTCCTTTACCAACAGAAGTTCATAAATACACAGTTAATCGTTCATCTTTTATCCACAAAAGCAGCCGTGAGCAGTTTGAAGCGAGGATTCATAAAAGATTAATCATCGCCCTTAATCTAACCCCGCAAGTAATTGACGCGCTGACTAATTTGAATTTGCCGGCTGGAGTTGATATTGAGATTAAGATGTAAAACCGATGCCAATATACGAATAGAGGCGAATGATACGAATGAATTTTCTTAATGTAAGTTGATATAATAAACATGCAAATTTCTTTTGAAATATATTTTTAAAATTAATTTTAATTATTAAAACTAGTCTCAAGAAAAACTGGGCTAGCGCCCAGCTTTTCATTCTCAAGCACTCGTATCATTGTATGCGAATGCCTTAACGAATAGGCACATATATAAAGCGACGCCAATACGCTAATGCATGCGAATGTCGCGAATTTTATTAGCGTCATTCGCATCAATTAGCGTATTAGCATCGGGTTATTTATTAGCGTCATTCGCATCAATTAGCGTATTAGCATCGGGTTATTTATTAGCGTCATTCGCATCAATTAGCGTATTAGCATCGGGTTATTAGCGTATTAGCATCGGATTATGAAATTTATCTTAGGAAAAAAAATTGAAATGTCGCAGATTTTTGATGAAAAAGGAAATGTTGTTCCTCTAACCTTACTTGAAGCCGGGCCTTGTTTTGTTACCCAGATTAAGACAAAAGAGAAAGATGGCTATGAGGCCCTGCAAATTGGTTTTGAGAAAATTAAGAAAGAAAAAAAGATAAAGAAACCCCAAAAAAAGAAGCCCTTTAAATATTTAAGAGAATTTAGAAATGCTGATATTTCAAAATTTAAGATAGGAGAGAAAGTCGATCTTTCTGGATTTCAAGAAGGGGAGAGAGTTAAAATTTCCGGTATTTCAAAAGGAAGGGGCTTTGCCGGAGTTGTCAAAAGATGGGGATTTTCAGGCCGAGGAGCCTCTCATGGTGTTAAGCACGAAGCCAGGACCCTGGGTTCAGTTGGTTCAAGGTTCCCCCAAAGAGTGGTTAAGGGCAGAAGAATGCCGGGCAGAATGGGAGCAGACAGAATAACAGTTAAAAACCTAAAAGTGGTAAAGGTAGATCCTAAGAATAATATATTGGCAGTAAAAGGAGCAGTCCCGGGGAGAAGAGGAACGTTGCTGGAGATTAGAACATGAAAGGGTACAAATTACGAATTACTACAAATATACAAATCAGTGCATATTGGTATATCTATACAAATTTGTAATTCATGCCCACCTAAAAATAATTATGCTTGTCAACATCTATAATCAAAAAGGCAAAGAAATAAGCCAGACCCGCTTGCCCAAAGAGATTTTCGGGGTTGCCTTAAATGAGGATTTGGTTCATCAGGTTGTTATTTCGCAAATGGCAAATAGACGGCAAGTGATCGCTCATACTAAGAATAGAGGAGAGGTCAGAGGCGGCGGCAGAAAGCCCTGGCGGCAAAAAGGAACCGGTCGGGCGAGGCACGGTTCCATTCGTTCTCCTATTTGGCGAGGCGGAGGCGTTACTTTTGGGCCGAGAAAAGAAAGAGTTTTCAAAAAGCGGATTCCCCAGAAAATGAGAAGAAATGCATTATTACAAGTTTTGTCAGCCAAAGCAAAAAATAATTTGTTAGTTGTTTTGGATAAGTTAAAATTGGAAAAAATCAAAACAAAAGAGATGGCAGAGATTATTAAAGGTCTAAAGATCGGGGGCGAAGGTCTAAAGGGGAAAAGTGTTTTAATTGCTTTGCCTGAAATGGACAAAGATATTATAATAGCCGCAAGAAATATCCCAGAAATTGCAACCATCCAAGCCAAAGACCTAAACTGTTTGGATTTGCTTTCTTTTAAGTATTTACTTTTGCCAAAAAATTCATTAAAAGTAATCAAAGACACTGTGTTAAGCCGCCGGGTCTAACACTTTTATTGCTCGCTTAAAATGTTACCATTCTTCAAAAGAAAAAAGAAAATTGAAAAAGTAGAGGAAAAAGGACTAAAAGAACCAAAAGAGAAGGCAGTAAAGAGAGTAGAGAAACCACAAGAAAAAAAAGAACCAGAAAAGAAACGTTCGGAGGCCGCACCTCTGAAAATGGCTTGGAGAGTTTTGGAAGAGACCCATATTACAGAAAAAGCAACTGATTTAATTGAAAAGAATCAATATGTTTTTAAGGTTTTTCCAAAAGCAAACAAGAAAGAAATAAAAAAAGCCATTGAAGGACTGTTTAGCGTGGATGTTTTAGGAGTGAGGATTGTTAATGTACCGAGGAAAAGAAGGCGATTGGGAAGGGTAAGGGGCTGGAGAAAGGGCTATAAAAAAGCAATTATTAAAATAAAAAAGGGACAAAAGATTGAAGTACTACCTCGCTAATTTATACGAATTTGGTCACGAATTTTCACGAATCAAAAAATGTTATTAGCGCTACTGGTGGCTAAATGAGTGAAAATTTATGATAAGCTATGGCATCAACTAAATCAGTCAAAAAGATATTAACTAAGAAAGAGCCAGAAAAAGGTCTGACCTTGTATTTAAAAAGAAGAGCGGGCCGAGCAAGATCCGGAAGAATAACCGTACGCCATCAAGGCGGCGGAGCCAAACGGCTTTATCGCCAGATTGAGTTTAACCAGGAAAAGTTAGATGTAAAAGCCCAGGTGGTTGCCCTAGAATACGACCCTTATCGAACTGCTTTTTTAGCCCTGATTGAATATCCGGACGGCAAGAAAAAATATATTTTAGCGCCCCAGGGCTTAAAAATAGGGGATAAAATAATTTTTTCAGAAAAAGCAGAGGCCTCTCCCGGCAACAGAATGAAGTTAAAAAATATTCTTTTGGGGACAATGGTTCACAATATTGAAATAGAGCCCAATAGGGGAGGAAAATTAGCAAGAAGCGCAGGAGCAATGGCTGAAATTTTGGCTCATGAGGGCAAATACGTTCATCTAAAAATGTCTTCTCAAGAAACAAGAAAGATTTTGGCAGAATGTTATGCCTCTATAGGCCAGGTTTCCCATGCCGAGCACAGATTTGAAAAAATAGGAAAAGCGGGAAGAGCAAGATTAAAAGGCAAAAGGCCCCGGGTTCGGGGTTCGGCTATGACGCCATGTAGTCATCCCCATGGTGGAGGCGAGGGAAGGGCGCCAATTGGTTTAAGATATCCGAAAACGCCGTGGGGAAAACACGCCTTAGGGGTGAAGACGAGGAGGCGGAATTGGACGGATCAATATATAATAAAGAGGAGGAAGTAACAGATTTTCTCGACCCAGCACTCAACGCCTTGAGTG
>CAZUDS010000026.1:0-8704 GCA_964619425.1 uncultured Candidatus Saccharibacteria bacterium | reverse complement strand
CAAAATTCAATGCGCTTAGAGGGCGGGGTTAGGGCGGAATAGTGCGAAAATTTCTGAAAGAAATTTTCGCCTATGTGCTTAAGGATGATTTTGGCTTGAGTCCTTCACGGGGCAGGCAAGCTGGTTAGACCTTGCGAGCGCCTATTTGATTTTCAAAAATAAAGTAGATATTATGCTTTTTGATTTTCCCAAACAAGAACAAAAAATCTTAAAGTTTTGGCAAGAAAAAGGGATTTTTAAAAAGAGTATTGGGCTGAGGAAAAATCAGCCAAATTTTATTTTTTATGAGGGACCACCAACTGCCAATGCCAAGCCGGGTATCCATCATGTTTTATCAAGGGCATTTAAGGATCTTATTCCTCGCTACAAAACCATGCAGGGCTTTAAAGTTTTACGAAGGGCTGGTTGGGATACTCACGGTTTGCCGGTGGAGATAGAAATTGAAAAAAAACTGGGACTTAAGTCCAAAAAAGATATAGAAAAATACGGAATAGATAAATTTAATGAGAAATGCAAGGAATCGGTTTGGGAGTATGTGAAGGACTGGGAGATGCTGACCGAAAGAATTGGCTATTGGCTGGATATGAAAAATCCTTATATCACTTATAGCCCGGATTACATAGAAACAGTTTGGTTTATTCTAAAGCAAATTTGGAGAAAAGATCTTTTGTACGAAGATTTCAAAGTTGTCCCTTATTGTCCAAGATGCCAGACAGTCCTTTCCAGCCACGAGGTAGCCCAAGGATACAAGAGAATTAAAGAGCCAGCCATTTATGTGAAATTCGAAATTCGAAATTCGAAATTCGAAACAAATTCAAAATTCAAAAATCAAAAATCAAAAATCCATTTACTGGTTTGGACAACAACTCCCTGGACGCTTCCGGGCAACATGGCAACAGCTGTCAATCCTAAATTTACTTATCTAAAGGTAAAAATAAATGATGATTACCTGATTCTGTCTAAAGCAAGAATGAAAGCTTGTGGCATTGAAGGCAAAATCCTTGAAGAATTCAAGGGCAAAGATTTAATTGGCCTAAGATATCAGCCCATCTATCCTTACTTTCATACTCCAGAGTATGAAAGTAAGAAGGTTTACACGGTGCTGGAGGCAGATTTCATTTCCTTAGAAGAAGGAACGGGCTTGGTTCATATAGCTCCGGCTTTTGGTCAGGAGGATTTAGAATTGATCAGGGATCAAAAAGAGCAATTTCCAATTTTCCTAAATGTTGACGAGCAAGGGAAATTTACCGAAAAAGTCAAAAAGTGGCGAGGAGAATTAGTGACTGATGAAAAATTAAATGAAGAAATTATTGAAGAACTCGAGAAGAGAAATCTTCTTTTCAAAAAAGAAACCCACGAACACGACTATCCCTTTTGCTGGAGATGCGAATCAAAATTAATCTATTATGCCAAAAAGAGTTGGTTCATTAAAATGACAGCAGTAAAGGAACAACTATTAAAGAGCAATCAGCAAATTAATTGGATTCCGGCTCATTTGAAAGAAGGGAGGTTTGGCGAATGGTTAAAAAAAATAAAGGATTGGGCCCTTTCCAGAGAAAGATTTTGGGGAACGCCATTGCCCATTTGGCAATGCCATTCGCTCAGGACCATTGGTCCTTCGCTCAAAATCAAAAATCAAAAATCAAAAATCAAAAATCAAAAACCTTGTAACACCACTGTAATAATTGGTTCCAGGAAAGATCTTTTGAAGCAAAAATTTACTACTAATCAGTATTATATTTTAAGACATGGCCAAACGATTTATCAAAAAGAGAAAAAAGAGATTATTTACCCTCCTCTAGAAAACGATAAGGTTTGTCTGACTGAAAAAGGAAAGAGAGAAATAGAAAAAGCGGCCCAAAAATTGAAGAAAGAAAAGATTGACCTGATTTTTTCTTCGGATTTTTTTAGAACACGCCAGACAGCTGAAATTGTGGCTAAAGAATTGAAAATTGGAGTAAAATTTGACAAAAGATTGCGAGATGTCAATTTGGGAATTTATCATGGAAGGCAAAAAAAAGAATTCTATCAGGACTTTCCTAGAGCCAGTGAGAGATTTTATAAAAGGCCTCAAAAAGGGGAAACCTGGTCAGATTGTAAAAAAAGGATGTTAGATTTTATAAAAGAGATTGATAAAAAATATCAGGGAAAGAGAATTTTAATTGTCAGTCATGGCGACCCCCTCTGGCTTTTAGAAGGCGCAATGAAAGGATTAAAAAATGAGGAGTATTTTGAAAATAATGAAAAAATAATAATAAAGACAGGGGAGTTAAGAAAAATTGATTTTAAGATTTTCCCTTTTAACGAGGAAAGAAAATTAGATTTCCATCGTCCCTACATTGACCAAATTAAATTTTTCTGTCCAAAGTGTAAAAATTTAATGAAAAGAGTGCCCGAAGTAATTGATTGCTGGTTTGATGCCGGAAGCATGCCGTTTGCCCAAAGCCGATGGCTTTGGGAAATTCCAAATTCCAAATTCCCTGGACGCGAAGCGGACTCCCCGGAGGGTTGCATTCCAAATAAATCCCAAATTCCAAAATCCAAATTTCCAGCTGATTATATTTGCGAGGGCATAGATCAGACAAGGGGTTGGTTTTATACTTTATTGGCAATTTCAACCCTTTTGGGGTATGGACCAGCCTATAAAAATGTCATCTCTTTAGGCCTTGTTTTAGATGAAAAGGGAGAAAAAATGTCAAAATCAAAGGGAAATGTTGTTCGACCAGAACAAATTCTGGAAAAATATGGTTCAGACAGCGTTCGTTGGTATTTTTTTACTGTCAATCAGCCAGGAGATGCCAAGCTTTTTTCGGAAAAAGAATTGAGCCAGGCATTAAGAAAATTTATTATGATTTATTGGAACAGCTTCGCTTTTTTCGAAACTTACGTTCCGAAAAAAGAATTTTCAATTTTTAACTTTCCCCGAAGTAAAACAAGTTTACTACGGGGCAGGCAATTTTCAAAATCAAGGAATGTTTTAGACAAATGGATTATTTCGAAGCTAAATGAGTTAATTCAGGCCGTAACCAATTCTTTAGATAAATACGATATTACAGCAGCGGCCAGGGCTATTGAAAATTTTGTTATTGAGAACTTGTCTTTATGGTATATCAGGAGATCAAGGAAAAGATTTCAGCACCCGCAAACAAAAAAAGAATTTGAAGAGGCCGCTACTACCTTGAGATTTGTGCTTTTAACCCTAACTAAACTTACTGCCCCTTTTATTCCCTTTTTAAGTGAAAAGATTTATCAAGAGTTACAATCTAGGCCTCAGGGCTTTGAGAGTGTCCACTTAGAAGATTGGCCAAAAACAGAGAAATCACTTATTTATCAAGAACTTGAAGAACAAATGAGTTGGGTTCGAGAGGTGGTGGGTTTAGGATTAAAGGCAAGGGTTAAGGAAAAAATTAAGGTTCGTCAACCCCTTACTTCGCTCAAAATCAAGAATCAAGAATCAAGAATTAGAAATAATAAAGAATTAATAGAGTTGATTAAGGAGGAGTTGAATGTTGAGGAAGTTATTTTTGATGATAAAATAAAAAATGAGGTGGGACTCGATACGAGAATCACCCCTGGACTAAAGGAAAAAGGTGATGTTCGGGAAATTATCCGGAGCATTCAAGAACTGAGGAAAAAAGCAGGCCTGACTCCCAAAGATAAAATTACTATCAGCTTTTCTGGTTCTGATAAACTGAATCAGGTCTTGATTAAAAACAAAGCCCTTATCTCGGCAGAAACCGGGGCAGAGGATCTTCAGTCAAAAGAGAAGACCAAAGAAGTTTTTGACATTGAAAAAGAAATAGAAATAGGGGACACAAAACTCCGGCTGGCCATCCGTAGGGCTTAGTGTCTTTAGTGTGCCGTTGCCCCCCATTGTTTTTATGGTGTCTCGTTGTGTCTCGTTGTAATTTGTAGCTTTCTATGACCGTTCATTATAGAACCCAGGGCTTTATCTTTAAAAAAATTGATTTTGGAGAGGCAGATCGTTTTTATACTATTTTTACTAAGGATTTTGGGCGACTGGAGATTTTTGGAAAGGGGATAAGAAAAATCAAGGCAAAACTCAGGGGCCCCCTGGAATTATTTAATTTGTCAGAACTTGAATTTATCCAGGGGAGGAGATATAAGACATTAACAGACGCCTTGCTCGTTGAGAGTTTCCAAGGAATTAAAAAAGATTTGAATAAATTAGAAATTGCGTTTGAGATTTCTGTAATTTTTGATAAACTATTAAGAGGAGAGGAAAGGGATGAAAAAATCTGGCATCTGGTGTTAGAAGTTTTTCGGTCTCTTGATACTAACAATCTACCTGCCCGCCAGCCCGCCCGCTTTGAGTCGCGAAGCGAGTCGGACGGGTCGCCTTCGCTCCAGGCGATGGCAGGCGGGCAATCTATAACCCACAAGCTAATTTACTATTATTTTCTCTGGAATCTTCTTTCTTTTTTGGGTCACAGACCCAAGATTCAGAAGTGTCTTGTCTGTCAAAAGAAAATCAATGAGTCAAAGATTTTTTGGAGTTCCCTGGAAGGAGGAGTAATTTGCCTCCGTTGCTCAAAAGAAATTCAGGAGAAAAGAGTAATTAATTTGAACACGGCCAAGCTTCTAAAACTAATCTTTCAAAGGAACTGGCAGATTTTGAGGAGATTAAAGATATCCCCTCGGGATTTAGAGGATTTAGAGACACTCTCTCAGGATTATTTAATTGCTTTGGGATTTCAATAGTGTTTGAATTTGTGTTCAGATCCCGGCTTCGAACATAACTTTGAACAAACATAATAAGATGAAATAAGATGAAAAGAATTTTTTGGTTTTTAATATTTACTATTTTTATCGTTATTCTTGGCTTTGCTTTTTGGTATTATCAAACCCTGAGGTTTTCCAGGGAAGTGGTGAGGTTGGAAATTTTAGGACCAGACACGGCTAAATTAGCCGAGCCAATTGAGTATTTGGTTAGAATTAACAATAACGGCAATATTAATTTAGAGGAGACAAAATTAATTTTTGAATATCCTCGATATTCTTTACCCTTAGAAGGAGAGCGGCTTAGAGAAGAAATGAATTTAGGAGTTATTTATCCCGGTCAAGAAAAAACAATATCTTTCAAAGCCCGACTTTTTGGCAGTGAGGGAGAAAGAAAAGTTGCTAGGGTTTGGCTAAGATACCGTCCCAAAAATTTAAGGGGTTTTTTCGAGTCAGAGACAAGCAGAACTACTATTCTTGATTCAGCCCCTCTTGTTTTTAGCTTTGATATTCCTACAAGAATAGAGTCGGGCCAGAAAATTCGTTTCTCTCTTAACTATTTTTCCAACGCTGATTACCCTTTTTCTGATATAAGGATTTTAGTTGACTATCCTTACAACTTTGAGTCCTTAGAAGTCAACCCTCTTCCTCTGGAAGAAAATGAGTGGCGAGTAGGCCTTCTAAATAGAGGAGAGGGCGGCAGAATTGAAGTTTCGGGCAAGTTTTTTGGTGAAGTTGGCGAAAAGAAAACCTTGAGGGCCCGTTTGGGAATGTGGAGAGGGCAGGACTTTATTTTATTAAAAGAGACGGTAAGGGGCGTAGAGATCGTTGCTCTTCGCTTACTTCTTTCCCAGCAGATTAATGACAACCCCGAGTATATTGCTTCACCAGGCGATATCTTGCATTACCAGATTTTTTTCAGAAATCTTGGCCAAGAGTCCTTGAACGACCTTTTTTTGGTGGCTAATCTTGAAGGTAAAGCATTTGATTTTCAAACACTGAAGTCAGAACAGGGCAGATTTCAAAAAGGAGATAATTCTATTATTTTTGACAGCCGGACTGTTCCTAAACTTCGCTTTTTAAGCCCCCAAGAAGAGGGCAAAGTAGAATTCTGGATTGAATTAAAAGAGGATTGGGAGATTTTGAGCCCTGAAGATAAAAATGCCACCATTCGAAATACGGTTTCTATTGCTCAAACAAGAGAAGAGTTTGTCACAAAAATTAACTCCGAGTTAAAAATTGTCTCAAAAGCATATTTTGCTGATGAAGTTTTTGGTAATTTAGGCCCAATTCCGCCCAGGGTGGGTGAGACCACTACCTATACTGTAATGTGGCAGGCAAAGAATTATTATAATGATATGGAGAATGTCAAAATTAAGGCAACCCTGCCTCAAAATGTTAGATTAACCGGCGAGATTTTCCCAGAAGAGGCAACTCTTACTTTTGATTCTCAGAGCCGGGAAATTGTCTGGGATATAGGGGCTTTGAAGGCGGGTCAAGGGGTTATTACCGATGCCCCCCACATTGCCTTTCAAGTTGCCTTGACTCCTTCTGAAGAACAAAAAGGCAGGGCAGTTCCATTGATAAGCGAAGTTAGGATAACAGGCGAAGATACTTGGACAAAATTAGAATTAGAAGCAACGGCTCCAGCAATTGATACGACCCTGCCAGACGACGAGAGTATTCCTGATGAACAAGGGGTAGTAGAATAATAAACCGGGGATAGGGGGATGTGGAGACACAAACGTAAGGGGACGTAAACATAAAAGCGGGATTAAGCCCGCTTTTATGTTTACGTCAGAATGTTCAGATCCCGGCTTCGAACACCGGCCTCAAGGTAAATTGAGTGACTTCCGAAACCCCTCAAAGGCTTTCCCCAACTGGTGGACTTACGAAGTCCACCAGTTGATTTGTGTTTGATTGTGTTCGGAACCCGGCTTCGAACACTAGTTTGTGGGTCGTAGGTCGTAGGTCGTAGAACTACCTACTACCTACTACCTACTACCTACTACCTACTACTTACTACTTTCGTTCGGCGAAAATTACCAGTCGTTGATGGTCAACACCTGGCGGCCAACAAGTAATAAGCACGAGTTCTGAAGATAAATTGCTGTCGCTAAAAGGAGGAAGATCTTGTCCTTTGTTTAAGATTCTACTGGTTTTTACCTCAAATATATATTCTTCGTCCCCAAAGGTAATAATAATATTGTCTCCCTTTTTTAGATCGTTCAAATCGTTAAAGATGTGGTCATAATTTATTTTAGGCCAGCCAGGAGGAGCGCTATGGCCCAAAATTATTGTTCTTCCTTTTTCTCCTGGTAAAGCCGAGGGGAAAAGCGCGACCCCCTTTTTTAAAACCTCTTTGTAATCCTCGGGGTCTGTGCTATGCATCACAATAATCGGCGCCCTTAAAGTAAGTATTGGAATGTGGAGTTCATACTGGTGTTTGTTTTCGCTATCGCTATGGATTCCAGCAACCTCTGAGGAGCCGGGTCTTTGATATTGCGGGTTAAAGTCAATATCAGTCAACAGGGCATCAACTCCTGGATTTATTCGGTTAGAGACTTGGTAATCTCTCGCCGGGCTAACTTCCCGAGCCCCGGTTTTTTCAACGAACAAGTCAAGCCCAACATAAAAGCCAATAAAAAGCAGGCCATAAAGAATGAGGCCAGGCCTTAAAAAACGCCATAACTCTTCTCCAACCAGGGCCAATAGGTTTTTAAGTTTTTTTTTGTTCATACTTTAAGCCAACCTAAACTTCCCTTGATAGCACTTTTTGCAGAGTTTTTCCAGCTTTCTTTGGGCTCTGCTTTTGCGGGACTGAGGAAGAAATCGGGTGCAAAAGTAAAAACGAAAGAGAAAAATATAGCTAATTATAAATATAGTTATTAGGGCGGCTATCAGGGCCAGTTTCCTGGGAGCAAAAAGACCGGCTGGAATTAAAGTTGGGACTATTTCTCTTTTAACCCGAATAGTGAGAGTATCACTAACCGAGATTCGGGCATTGGAAGCCTTAATTGTATTAATGACCGATCTACCGATCGTCGCTCCCGGGGCTACCCGAGCCTGGTAAGTAATAATCACCGGCTGTCCAGCTCGGATTTTTTCTATCTCCATTCCTTTCAGGATATCCTGTAAGGACTCTCGGCCATTAATTTTTAGCTTTTTCAAATAAATCAATTCGACTGGAAATTTATCCTTTACTTTTACATTTTCAATCTCACCCTTAGGGGTTGAAAGTTGAATTTTGAATTCAATTATTTCTCCCGGATTGGCCGTGACTGGATCACCAAAAATTCTCTGACCATCACTTCTATTCCTTGCCTTTTTGTCTATCTCCAGGAGAGTAGGGGGAGCAGTAACAATGATAGTAGTTGTATTTTTATCAATTAGGCCTTGTCTTTCTACTTTGACTTTTGCCGTGTATCGTCCAGGCCTTGAGTAGTCACAAAGATCAACAGCTGTATAAGGATTGGCAGTGGTGGTGATTGTAAAGTCCCAGCCGCTATCTGAGGTGCAGTCAAATCGGTAGGTGATAGGGCCGGTGGCCGTGCCAGAAACAGAGGCAGTAAGATCAACATTCAAAAGCGGGGCCCTACCAGACGAGGGAGTTGCTGAAAGGGAAACAGAAAGAGTTGGAGTGAAAACATTAACGGTTACTGAGTCGGTTGCCGAACCTCCCGGGCCTGAACAGGTAATAAGATAAGTTCTTGAAGAAATTAAAATCCCAGTTGATTCTGAACCAGAAAGGGCTCTTGCTCCTGACCAATGACCAGAAGCAAAACAAGAAGTAGCATTTGCCGATGTCCAAGATAGGGTAGCCGAAGTATTATAGGCAATAGTAATTGGACCATCTGAGCCATTGGCTCTAATGTCAACGACCGGGGCCAAATGAAAGACAGCAAGGGTAACACAAACAGGCGGTGGAGTAATACAATGGCCGCCTGAACATCTCTGGCCAAAC
>CAZUDS010000025.1:0-8890 GCA_964619425.1 uncultured Candidatus Saccharibacteria bacterium | reverse complement strand
ATCAATCAAAGGTCAAAAGAAAGGTGCACCGATTTCATATGACATTCAACCATTAGAATTTAGAATTTTAACTTATTATGCGTGTTGAAAATTTAGAAGCAATCAGAATAAAGGTTGCCTCGCCAGAGGAGATTTTGAATTGGTCTCACGGCGAGGTGACAAAGCCAGAGACCATTAATTACCGGACCCAGAGAGCAGAAAAGGATGGTCTTTTTTGCGAGCGTATTTTTGGTCCGGAAAAGGACTATCAGTGTTATTGCGGTAAGTACAAGAAAATTCGCTACAAGGGCGTGATTTGCGATCGTTGCGGAGTGGAGGTGACAACTTCTCACGTCAGGCGGGAAAGAATGGGTCACATTAAATTAGCCTGCCCGGTCTCTCATATTTGGTTTCTAAGGGGCGTTCCCTCTAGAGCAGGGTTGGTTTTGAATATTCCGGTTCAGCAATTAGAAAGAGTGGTTTATTTTGTTTCTTATATCATTACCAAAGTGGCGGAAGAAGAAAAGAAAAAGATTTTAGAGGAGATTGAGAGAGAATTTAAAGAAAAGGTTAAAGGTCTAAAGGTAAAAGAATCAGCAGCCAGTATAGTTAAAGGTCAAAAGTCATTAGAAAAAGACCAAAAATCAAAGACCAAAGACCAAACTGGTCGCCAAGACCAACAGCCAAAGACCAAGTTGAATGAGCTTAAAAAAGCAATGGATAGAGCAAAAGAAGAGGTGATGGGGTTGAAGCCCTTCCGGGTTTTATCTGAAATTGAGTATCAAAAGTTTTCTTTGAAATATGGCCAGGCCTTTGAGGCAGAAACAGGGGCTGAAGCCCTGAGAAAAATTTTTGAAAACCTTGACCTCAAAAAAGAAATTAAAAAATTAAGAAAAGAGGTTGAAACGGCTAAGGAAGCAGCCAAACGGAAAAATTTAATCCGCCTTCGACTCTTTGAAGGCATGGCCGAAACAGGCATTCGGCCAGAATGGATGTTTTTGACGATTATTCCTGTTATGCCGCCTGATTTGCGGCCAATGGTTCAATTAGATGGCGGGAGATTCGCTTCCTCTGACTTGAATGATCTTTACCGGAGAGTGATTAACCGCAACAATCGCTTAAAATATCTTTTGGAAGTTGCGGCGCCAGAGGTAATCGTAAGGAATGAGAAAAGAATGCTGCAGGAGGCAGTTGATGCTTTAATTGACAACGGAATGAGGAAGGGGACAACCATCAGAGCTACTACCGGCGGTAGAAGGCTTCTAAAGAGTGTGGCCGATATGTTAAAAGGAAAGCAAGGCAGGTTCCGCCAAAATCTTTTAGGCAAGAGGGTTGATTATTCGGGTCGATCAGTAATTGTGGGGGGTCCGGAACTAAAGCTTTATCAAGTTGGCCTGCCAAATAAAATGGCTTTGGAGCTTTTTAAGCCCTTTGTCCTGAGAAAGGTTTTAGAGAAAGAATTGGCCTATAATTTGAGATCGGCAACAAGATTGGTTGACGAACAGGAAGATGAGATTTGGGCTATTTTAGAAGAGATAGTTAAGGACAAGTTAGTTTTACTTAACCGGGCGCCGACTCTTCATCGGCTTGGCGTTCAGGCCTTTGAGCCGATTTTAATTGAAGGAGAGGCGATTAGAATTCATCCTTTAGTTTGTCGGGCTTTTAATGCTGATTTTGATGGTGACCAGATGGCCGTGTACATTCCTCTTTCCGCCAAAGCCCAAAAAGAGGCCCGAGAGAGAATGCTTTCTTCCCTTAATTTATTAAAACCGGCAACTGGCAATCCCGTTATTACGCCCAGTCAAGACATTGTGATGGGTTGTTTTTGGCTGACAAGGATTAAAAAAGAAGCCAAAGGGGAAGGAAAAATGTTTAACAGTTTTGAAGAAGCGGTGTTAGCTTATGAGATGGGTATTGTGGATTTGAGAGCCGGCATTAGAGTACGAATGCCGCTGGCAACTGTTGATAAAAAGTCGATTACTGCAGATAATAATCAGCGTAAATCAGCTAAGAATCAGCGAGAATCAGCGTTTCTAGAAACAACGGTGGGCCGGATTCTTTTTAACGAGGTTTTGCCAGAGGATTATCCTTTTCAAAACGAGCCCCAAAGAATTAAAGAGCTAGAAAAACTCATCAGCGCTTTTATTAATGATTACCCTGCAAAAGTTGTGGTAGAGATCTTGGATAAAATGAAAAATTTGGGTTTTGAAAGCGCCACTTTAGCGGGTATTTCCTGGGGAGTGGACGATTTGATAATACCCGGAGAAAAGCCCAAAATTATGGAGTTTGCTCAAGAGGAGATAAAAGGGGTGGAAAGTCAATATGGCCAGGGGTTTTTATCGCGAGAGGAAAGGAAATCTCTTATTGTTGGGATTTGGCATAAGGCCAAAATGGAAATTGAAAGGGTAGTGCCCAAAGCCCTTCCTGAGCATGGTCCTGTTTTTACTATGGTGGAGTCGGGCTCTAGGGGTAGTTGGTTGCAGGTTGTTCAAATGTCTGGCATGAAAGGTCTGGTAACTAATCCTTTGGGCCAAACCATTGAACTGCCGGTTAAGAATTCTTACAAGGAGGGTTTTAGCGTCTTAGAATATTTTATTTCTACTCATGGGGCAAGAAAGGGGACAACTGATACTGCTTTGCGCACCTCTACGGCTGGTTATTTAACTCGCCGCCTTGTTGATGTTGCTCATGAGATTGTTATCAGTGAGCCCGATTGTAAAGACAAAGAAGGTATTGTTATTCTTAGAGAGGAGGCTGATGAGATTTCCCAGAATTTTGTTCAAAAAATTGTTGGCCGGGTGGCTTTAGAGGATATAAAGACCCCGCTTCGCGTTATTGTGAAGAAGGGCGAAATTATTGATTGGCAGAAAGCCCGGGAAATTACTGACGCTGGTGTTAAAAGGATCCGGGTCTATTCACCTTTGAGCTGTAAAGTCAAGCGAGGACTTTGTCAAAAATGTTATGGTTGGGACTTAGGTCGCAATAAATTAGTGGCTTTAGGGGAGGCAGTGGGCATTGTGGCTGCTCAGGCAATTGGTGAGCCAGGGACCCAGCTTACGATGAGAACTTTTCATACCGGTGGCGTGGCTAGTAGCGGTGATATTACTTCGGGCTTGCCCCGGGTAGAGGAAATTTTTGAAGTTAGAATACCCGCGAGCAAGGCCCAGATATCCAAGACAAGAGGTAAGGTTTTGGGGGTGACATCAGATAGGGTAGTTAGGATTAAGGTTTCGGAAACTTCCCAGTCCTTATCTGCTGACAGCAAGAAAAAAGGGAAACCCAAGAAAAAAGCAGTGAAGGAAAAAGTCCTAAAATATCAGATTCCCAATAACCAGACAATTTTAGTAGACAAGGGGCAGGAGGTTCAAAAGGGCCAGCCGCTTTCTGAGGGTAATTTGGATATTCGGGAACTTTTTAAGCTGATGGGCGTTGTTGATGTTCAGCGTTACATCATTCAGGAGGTTCAAAAAATTTATGTCTCCCAGGGAGTGACCATTCATGACAAGCACATTGAAGTGATTGTCCGTCAACTTTTTTCTCGAGTGAAAATAAAAGAGGCCGGAGACAGTTCTTTTATTTCTGGCAAAGTTGTGGGTATAACTGATTTTTTAGAAGAACAGGAAGGACTTAAGGAAAAAGGAAAGGCGCTTGCTAAGGCAGAACAATTACTTTTAGGCATTACTCGAGTGGCCTTGACGACAAGCTCCTTTTTGTCAGCCGCTTCCTTTCAGGAGACCTCAAGAGTTTTAATCGAAGCAGCCCTGGTTGGCAAGGAAGATAAATTAAGAGGATTGAAGGAAAATGTGATAATAGGGAAGCTGATACCAGCGGGAACGGGCCTTAGAAAGGCATAAAATCACAAGCACCAAATTACAAACAAGCACCAAGCACCAAGCACCAAATTACAAATAAATTCCAATATCCAATATCCAATGACCGAAACTGTTTTGGTCATTGGAATTTTGGTCATTGTGATTTATTTGGAGCTTGGAATTTGGAATTTGGAATTTCAAAATCGTGACTAAAAGAAAGCACAGAAAAAATAAGAGAATAGTAAACGATAAAGAGAAAAGCCGTTCTCCTGTTTTGCCTCAAGGCGTTTGGCCCAAGATTTTTGCCGTTATGCTTTGGCTCCTGGCTCTAATTTTTGGACTGAGTTTTTTTGGCAAAGCAGGCCCCGGAGGCGATTATCTTTGGAGAGGGGTTGTTTTTTTGGTTGGCAAAACAGCTTACATCCTTCCTTTAATTTTAATCCTTACTGGCTTTTTTATTTTTAAGACAAGATACCGTCCTTATTTTTTGCCTTCTATTTTAGGTCTTTTATTTTTGGTTTTTGGGGGAGCAGGTATTTTAGCCGTTCAGGGAGGGGAAGAACGTCTTGGAGGAATTGTTGGTTTTCTTTTAAGTTGGCCTCTCCTTAAATTTTTTGGTCCCTTAGTTAGCCAAATTATTTTTGGAGCCGTAATTTTGGTGGGAGGTATTATTTTTTGGCATCTCTTTTGGCAAGGGGCTAAAAGAGAGGCAGGAAAGGTCTCAACTCCTGTTATCCAGGCCAAGGAAGAAGTTGTCCGGACCGAAGAGAAAGTCCAATTAGTCAAAAAACCCAGAAAGACCTTGCTTCCTAAAATAATTAAAAAAGTTAAAGAGTTTCCTGCTAAAATTTCTCTTAAGCCAGAGACCGGTTTGAAAAAAGAAGAGAAAGCGCCTCTCAGAGAAGACAAATTCCTGCCTTATCCCTTAAATTTGTTGGAACCGGAAAAAGGTAAACCAAATAGCGGAGATATTAACAAGAATTCTGCTATTATCAAAGAGACATTGGAAAATTTTGACATTTTAGTGGAAATGGCAGAGGTTTATATTGGACCAACAGTTGCCCAATATACCTTAAAGCCGGCTGAGGGCATAAAACTTTCTAAAATAACGACTTTAAATAATAACTTAGCCCTAGCGCTAGCCGCCCACCCTTTAAGAATTGAAGCGCCTATTCCTGGCAAGTCATTAGTTGGCATTGAAGTGCCTAATAAAAAGAGGGCAGAGGTCAGGTTAAGAAATCTTTTAGAAAGGCCAGAGTTCCAAAAAGATAGCTTTTCTTTAATGATAGCCCTTGGCAGAGATGTTGCTGGGTTAGCTGTTTTTGCTGATCTGGCTAAAATGCCCCACCTTTTGGTGGCAGGCAGTACTGGAAGCGGCAAAACCGCGGCGGCAGATACTTTAATGTTTACTGAAAGAGGAATGTTGACTTTTGAAGAGCTTCATCCCCTACCTTTAAATAGTGAGGCAGATTTTGAGATTAAAGTTATTAGCCGAGATGGAATTGAAGCCACCAAGAAAATTTATAATAATGGAATTTGTCAGTTTTATAAATTATCCACCCGTCGCGGCTATCAGGTTGAAGCAACTGCCGAACATCCGCTTTGGGTTATGAATGAAGACGGTTCGCAGGACTGGAAGCCCGCTTCTTTGATTAAAGAAGGCGACTACGTCGCTGTTAGTCGCGGACCTGCTTTATTTGGTAATAAAACTGATATTTCAGATTTTCAGCCGAGCAGAATTAAGGGCAGCACTAAAAAGATTTCTTTCCCTCAAAAAATGACTCCCCAATTGGCTCAGTTTTTAGGATTTTTAACTGCTGATGGCGGTCTCTCAATCGAAAGAAAAGGAATTCACAGGGTAACCTACACTCAAGCCAACACAGAGACACTTTCTTTATATAAAAAATCTCTTAAAGAACTTTTTGGAATTACTCAATTTATTGAGAAAACAAGTGGCTCTAATCCAAACAATAAAGCTAAAGAAATAGTGGTAAATAGCATGCACCTAAAAGAATTCCTCTCTTATTTAGGAATGGATTCAGTTAAATCACCCCAGAAAGTAATGCCTCGGGCAATTAGAGAAGCTCCCAAAGAAGAAGTTCGCGCTTATTTGCGAGCCCTTATTGACAACGATGGTTATGCTGGAAAAGAGGGAATTGAGCTTTCCTTGAGCAGTAAAAAATTAATCTCTCAGGCCCAGATAATGCTTTTAAACTTTGGCATAATTTCCTCTGTAAAGGTTAAAAAGATTAAAAAATATGCCCAGAATGAATATTTTCGACTTTCTATTTATGGCGAGGAAGCACGAAAATTTATTAAAGAAATCGGTTTTATCAGAAAAGAAAAATATAAAAAAGCCAAAGAGTTTCTTAAATTATCTTCAAATCCCAACCTTGATTTAATTCCTAATGTTTCTCGTTTACTTAAAACATTAGGCCAAAAATATCTTAATAGTTTTGCTCGTTTAACAAATAGAGGATGGAAATATCAATCAGGGATTTTAGTCCCCAAACATGTTTTTAGCTCTTTAAGAACCTATAATTCAGGGTTTCGGGCGCCTGGTTATCAAAGTTTAGAAAAAATCTTAGATTTTTATCAACCAATTGCTCAAGAACCCGAATATCAGGAGTTAGAGAAAATTTCACAAAGAAATTTTTATTGGGATAAAATTGAAAAAATTGATAGAACTTCTGGGGTTGGTTACGACTTTTTTGTGCCAGGTTCTGATTCTTTTGTGGGAAATGGCTTTGTTAATCATAATACAATTTTTCTAAACTCTTTGATTTTGACTTTATTACAGAAAAATTCGCCTAAAACCCTTCGCCTTATTTTAATTGATCCCAAGAGGGTGGAATTTGCCGTTTACAAAGGAATACCTCATCTTTTGGGACCAGTTATTTTTGGGGCAGACAGGGCTTGTTTGGCTCTTAGGTGGTTAACTTCAGAGATGGAAAGAAGATTCAGTGTCTTATCAAAGGTGGGGGCAAGAGACATTGCTGGTTACAACAGAGTGGTAGCCAAAATCCGAAACTCTCAGGAAGAGCGTTCAGAAATAATGCCTTATATTATTCTCATTGTTGACGAGTTGGCGGACTTGATGGCAGCAAAAGGGAGAGAAATAGAAGCGGCTATTGTGAGATTAGCCCAGATGTCAAGGGCAGTGGGTATTCACTTGGTAATAGCTACTCAGCGACCCTCAGTAGAGGTCTTAACCGGTTTAATTAAGGCAAATATTACTTCAAGAATAACCTTTCAGGTAGCAACGCAGGTTGATTCCCGGACGGTCTTGGATATGGCCGGAGCGGAAAAACTTCTGGGTTCAGGCGATATGCTATTTTTGTCAGCCCAGACACCAAAACCTAAAAGGATTCAAGCCGCCTTTATTTCTGAAAAAGAGGTGAAAGAGGTAATGAATTGGTTGAGGTCCCGGGAGGAATACTTAACCTACAATTCTCTTAACACTTCTTTAGCAGGGGCCTTAAGCCAGGAACTTCCAGAAGGGGAGACAGGGGTTGGAGAGTTTTCTGCTGAGGGAAAAACAGATGATGTTTTATATGAAGAGGCAAAGAAAGTGATTATTGAGGCAAGAAAGGCCTCTGCCTCTTTGCTTCAAAGAAGATTACAGATTGGTTACGCAAGAGCAGCCCGCCTTTTAGATATATTGGAAGAAAAAGGAGTGGTCGGCCCTGCTGATGGAGCTAAACCGAGACAGGTATATGGGGAAAAGCCAAGACAAAGAGAGCAATTTGACGAATCCGGTTCTTCATGGGAGAGTTTCTAACTAATTTAATCGCTTGGGCAAAACCCCGTCAAAGGAGACACAATAATTTTCCCCAGCGAGGAAAATTTTGTTCGTCTCTCGGCCTCGCTCTCTTGCTTCGCTCGAACCATGCCCGCTCGGCCTCCGAGGCGCTCCTTTGAGGGGTTTGCCCTCGCTTATTAAAATACTAAATACGAAAACATGCCAAGTCGGTTTAGCACGTCTCATTGACACTGAGAAGAAAAAATAATACTCTAAAAATGATGGCAAAAAAGACGAAAAAAGAAACAGAAGGTGTTCTTCAAGAGGTGATAGCAGAAATTAAACAGAAATTTGGTGAAGGCGCCATTATGAAGCTAAAAGAGACAAGGCCGGTTGATGTTGATGTTATTCCTACTGGCTCTTTTTCTTTGGATTTGGCTTTAGGAGTAGGAGGTGTACCCCGGGGCAGGGTGATTGAAATTTTTGGTAGCGAGGGAACCGGAAAGACCACCTTAGCCCTCCACATTTTAGCTGAAGTTCAGAAAAAGAAAGGAGTAGGCGCTTTTGTTGATGCAGAGCATGCTCTTGATCCTGATTATGCTAAGAAAATTGGAGTCAATATTGACGAACTTTTAATTTCTCAACCTGACTCTGGAGAACAGGCCCTGCAGATTGTTGAGGCCTTAGTGAGGTCAGGAGAGGTTGATGCTATTGTTATTGATTCAGTAGCGGCTTTAGTGCCCAAGGCCGAGGTGGCCGGAGAAATGGGAGAATTTCAAATTGGCCTGCAGGCCCGTTTAATGTCCCAGGCCTTAAGGAAACTCTCCGGTATCGTTTCCAAGACCAAGACCTCAATTATCTTTTTAAATCAAACCAGGATGAAAATAGGAATAACGTGGGGAAATCCTACGGTGACTCCCGGAGGCATGGCTTTGAAGTTTTATAGTTCAGTAAGAATTGATTTGCGAAGAATAGCTCAGATAAAGTCAGGCGACAATATTATTGGTTCCAGAATTAAGGCAAAAATTGTTAAAAACAAAGTAGCTGCTCCTTTTAAGACCGCTGAATTTGATATTTATTATAATCAGGGAATTTCTTATTTTACCGATATTCTTAATCTGGGCCTAAAAGAAGGAATAGTCAAAAAGGCGGGAAGCTGGTTTCAGTATAATAATACTAAGTTAGGTCAAGGCATGGAAGGAGCGAGAAAATATCTGAGGGAGCATCAGGAGGTTGTTGAGAAGATAAGAAAAGACATTCTGGAGAAGACAGAGAAGGAAGCATAAGTAGAAGCACCAAGCACCAAGCACCAAATTATTTATCCCGTTAGATGCGAAGCTATCTAACTGGGACAAAC
>CAZUDS010000024.1:0-8977 GCA_964619425.1 uncultured Candidatus Saccharibacteria bacterium | reverse complement strand
TTTTGTCAAGAGAAGGATTTATGTAAGAAAACGTCGGCTCTTCCGACTTTATAAAGACCGTCTATCACCCCTTTATCCTGTTTCTTCTAAGCCAGGCGGTCTGGAGGGCGTTATTGTTCTTAATACTGAAGAGCTAGCAACCCTTTTTCATTTCCCGAGCAAGGCAGTAGCAGTAGCCCCTTTTATGGAAAGATTAGAAGCAAAAAAGGGAGAAGCGCCGCCCGGATTACCCACCGAATAAATATAATCCGAATACTACGAATTAAATCCGAATGCTGCGAATGGACTTTATTTAGGTAGAAGTTTTCTTTACTATATCTATTCGCGGCATTCGTATATTATTCGCAGATTCGCATTATAATTATGGCTAAGGATATCACTTTTTTCGCTGAGACAAATTTTCGCAATCAAAGGACAAAGTTTGGCATTAAAAGAGACGACAGACGTCGCCATGTTTATATTATTGGAAAAACCGGTATGGGCAAGACCGTGCTTTTGGAAAATATGGCAATTCAAGATATTCAAAATGGCCATGGCGTTGGTTTTGTTGACCCTCATGGCGAGGCAGCAGAACGGCTTTTAGATTTTGTGCCAACTTCACGGATTAATGATGTCATTTATTTTAACCCGGCTGACTTGAACTACCCAATTTCCTTTAATGTAATGGAGAAAGTGGAGCCCGAATATAGACATTTAGTGGCTTCAGGTCTAATGGGTGTTTTCAAGAAAATTTGGCCTGATGTTTGGTCAGCAAGAATGGAATATATTTTGCACAACACAATTTTAGCTTTATTGGAAATACCCAACTCTACGATGTTGGGAATTAACCGAATGTTAGCCGACCCTGAATATCGTCAAAAAATTGTTGAGACACTAAAAGACCCTGTTATTAAGGCCTTCTGGGTTAATGAATTCGCCCGTTACGCTCAGAGCTATGAGGTAGAGGCAACAGCCGCTATTCAAAACAAAATAGGGCAGTTTATTTCCGCTCCTCTAATCCGTAATATTATTGGGCAGGTAAAGTCAGCGATTGACATAAGAAAGGCGATGGACGAAGAGAAGATTTTGATTCTGAATTTAGCCAAAGGGAAAATTGGTGAAAATAATTCTTTTTTATTGGGCGCGCTTTTAATAACCAAATTGCAATTGGCGGCTATGTCTCGGGTTGATATACCAGAAAAAGAGAGAAAGGACTTTTACCTCTATGTTGATGAATTTCAGAATTTTGCCACCGAGCCCTTCATCAATATCCTATCTGAAGCGAGAAAATATAGATTAGCCCTAATCTTAGCCCACCAATATATTTCCCAACTCTATTTTAAGGCCGGAGAAAGTTATAATCCAAAACTAAGGGATGCTGTTTTTGGCAACGTGGGTACGATTGTTACTTTTCGGATTGGGGCAGAAGATGCTGAATTTATAGAAAAGGAGTTTTCTCCTGAGTTTACCGCCCTGGACTTAGTTAACCTGCCCAAATATAACATTTACTTAAAATTAATGATTGACGGGATGGCGGGTCGTCCTTTTTCAGCTGAGACCCTTTTTCCTTTTCCTCCTTTAAAAGAATCATCAAAAGAGAAAATAATTAGAATATCTCAGGAAAGATATGGGGTGGCCAGAGAGATTATTGAAGAAAAGATTTCTCGCTGGTCAGGATTCTTAAAAACAGTTCCTACAACCCCTACAACTCCCGCCACTACTTCTGCTCCGCCTGTGCTTTACGATGCCCAGTGTTCAAATTGTAAAAAACGGACAAAAGTTGTTTTCAAGCCAGAGCCAGGCAGACCGACTTATTGCAAAACCTGCCGAAAAAAGTTAAAAAGAGAACAAGAGAAAGAGACGGTTACCCCGGCGACGCCACCAAGGGAAGAAAAGACCTCTTTTATTTCGCTCAGAGATTTGCCAGCGAGACGGGAAGTTCCGTCTTCTATTATCTCTCATGCCCCAAGAACTCAAAAAACGCCCAAGAAAGAAGTTAATCTCCAAGAATTAAAAAAGGTCCTTAAAAATGCCTTAGATAAAAAATAACTGATTTTCTCGACCCAGCACTCAGTGCTCTGAGTGCTGGGTCGTTAGAAAACCGTTACCCAGCACTCAACGCCTTGAGTGCTGGGTGTAAGACCGACTAACCAAGCACTCAAATTCTTGAGTGCTTGGAAGTCGCTCTAACATGAAAACCCTAAAAGATTTCCAATTCAAAAATAAAAAAGTTTTATTAAGAGTTGATTTCAATGTTCCCTTAAATGAAAAAGGCGAAATTTTAGATGATTTTCGAATTGAAAAGGCCTTGCCGACAATTAAACATTTAATTGAAGAGAAAGCAAAAGTGATTATTCTTTCCCACCTGGGCAGATCATTGAAAAATCAAAAATCAACCTTCGTCCCGAGCTCAGGTCGAGGGAATGTCAAAAATCAAGGATATGGCCTAAAAATTGTTAGCCAGCACTTAGAGAAATTGTTAAAACAAAAAGTCAAATTCTTAGATGATTGCCTGGGCAAGAGGGTAGAAAAAGAAGTTAAAGAAATAAAAGAAGGAGAAATAGTTTTGCTGGAGAATTTAAGATTTTATCCTGAAGAAGAAAAAGGGGACTCTCGGTTTGCCAAAAGATTAGCCAAATTGGCTGATATTTTTATTAATGATGCTTTTGGGGCTTGCCACAGAAAGCACGCTTCTATTGTCGGCGTGCCCAAATATCTTCCTTCTGGCGCCGGTCTTTTGTTGGAAAAAGAAATTCAGGTTCTTTCCAGAGTTTTAAGGCAACCCTGGCATCCTCTGGTAGTGATTATTGGCGGAGTTAAGGTTGAAACAAAGATAGGCGCGATAGAATCCTTTTTGAAAAAGGCAGACAACTTCCTTTTGGGAGGGGAAATTGCCAATATTCTTTTGCGAGTTAAGGGAATTTGCGTCGGTAAGCCCTTGCCAGAGGAAGAGATTTTGAGAAAATTAAAAAATTTAGAATTAACAAATCCAAAACTTCACCTACCAATAGATGTTGTTGCTTCTCCAAGCAAAACAGGGGAAATTTACACTCGACTATCAGGGCCGGGAGCAGTAAAGAAAAATGAAGAAATTTTTGATATTGGGCCAGAGACCATTAGGATGTTTGGTGAAATTTTGCAAAAGGCAGAAATGATTGTTTGGTCAGGACCCTTAGGTCTTTTTGAAAATCCTCTTTTTGAAAAAGGAACAAAGGAAATCAGCGATAAAATTACTAGAAACCATAAGGCCTTTAAGGTGGTAGGAGGAGGGGATACAGTTTTGGCCTTAAAGAAATTTAATATTAGAGAAAGATTTGATTTCATCTCAACAGGCGGCGGCGCGATGCTGAGGTTTTTGGCTGGAGAGAAATTGCCGGGGATTGAGGCATTAAAAACATAATGCGAATCTACGAATGAATTGCTAATCTACAAAAATGCGAATACCTTTTTTATATTTATTCGCATTTTCGCATCATTCGCATTATAATTTATGGGAAAGATAATTTATCCCCAACTTTCATATAAAATAAATGGGATTTTATTTGCTGTGCATAACGAACTAGGTCAATTTCGTAACGAAAAACAATATTGCGACCTTATAGAAAATTATCTCATTAAGTTTAATCTAAAATACGAGAGAGAGAAAATTTTACCGCCTTCTTTTGAAAATGAGTTTAAAGGACGAAACAAAATTGATTTCTTAATTGAAGATAAGATAATTTTGGAAATAAAGATTAAGAAGTTTTTAACTAACGAGGACTATTATCAAGTAAAACGTTATCTCGCCAGCGTAAATAAGAAATTAGGAATTTTAGTGAACTTTCGTCGAAAGTATATTACTCCTAAAAGAGTTCTTAACTCCCTTGCCAAGGAGTAATTTTATTATTTGCATTTTCGTAGATTAGCATAAGATTTGTAGATTCGCATTTTGTTTTATGCCAATCAAGAACTTAAACAAAGTAGCCAAACGGCTCTTAAAGGCCTTAAAAAACAAAGAAAAAATTATTCTTTATGGCGACGCTGACCCAGATGGAATTGCCTCGGTTATTATTTTAAAGGAAACGATTAAGAACTTAGGAGGAGAGGTTTCAGTCATCTATTTTCCAGACAGAGAAACAGAGGGTTACGGCTTAAATAAAAAGGCATTAAAATTTTTAGAGAAAGAAGCGCCGGCCCTTCTTTTTTTATTGGACTGCGGCATTGGCAATTTTGAAGAAATAAAAAGAGCCGCCAAAAAGGGTTTTGAGGTGATTGTCATTGATCATCATGAGATTTTAGGCGAAATTCCCAAGGCCTCAATTGTTGTTGACCCAAAACAAAAAGGTGATCCTTATGCCTTCAAAGCCCTTGCCACGTCTGGTATTGTTTATAAGCTTTCTGAGGTCTTGTTAAGCTCCATTAGAGATTACAGGGGTAAAGAAAAAAAACAAAGAGAACAAATCTCTAACGGGGCAAGCCCCATTAGAGATTACAAAGTTCTCACGAAAAGACAGAAAGAGCAAATCTCTGGCGGGGTAAAAGATAAATTCAGTCAGGGTCTAAAAGATAATTTTTTAGAATTAGTGGCCCTTTCCACTTTGGCTGATATGATGCCCAAAGAAGAGGATAATAAAATTTTTATTGAGCAGGGTTTGCAGTCCTTAGAAAAAACCTTTAGGCCAGGCCTGAGAGCTTTTTTTGAAATCGGGGCAATAGAGAGAGATTTTGACCTTTATCAAATAGCTTCCAAAATTATTGCCTGCTTAAATGCTGGCAAAGTAAAAAACCATCTCAATGAGGCCTATTTGCTTTTGACTGCCTCTGATATAAAGAAAGCCAAAGCCCTGGCAGAAAAACTTGTCAAAAGAAGTTTTGAAAGAAAACAGAAAATTGAAGAAATTACTGATGAAGTTGAGCAAAGATTGTTTGCGAAAATAACTGAATCAATAATTTTTATTGGAGATTATTCCTGGCCCATTACTTTACTGGGTTCGGTGGCTTCTAAAATTTGCCGGGTTTATCAAAAACCGACTTTTATTTTTAGCCAAGGCAAAAAACAAAGCGTAGGAGCGGTGAGAATGCCCAAGGACTTAAATGGTGTTAAGGCAATGGAAAGTTGCTCCCAGTACTTAAAAACTTATGGGGGGCACCCCTTAGCGGCTGGTTTTACTGTGCTCAACAAAAACCTGAAAAAGCTCGAAAAGTGTTTGACTGAGTATTTTAACCAAATATAAGATGTTCGAAGCCGGGATCTGAACACGGTTCGGGACTTATGTTCGTAAATAAAGAGATAAATCAAAGATGCTTGCAGATCAACCCGAATGATGTTCTAAGTAAGAAATTTGAACGGGCTTGGTTTTTTACAAACGAGAGAATTGGCGTTTTTTTTCAGAAGTTGGCAAGACAAAAAGAAATCAAAAAGGCCTTTTCTATCGGTGGGGGAGGGGATTTTGTCTTTTCGCTTTTGTCTACTCCAACTCTAAACCAAATAGACGAAGCAAAGGTGTGCGACATAAGGCAAATGGCAAATATAACAATTGACCTAAAACTCGGACTCTTAAAAAATTTAGAATACGAAGAAATAGTAAATTTATTTTTAAGAAGGAAACTTTTTCCCAAAAAGCAAATTTATAAAAGAATCAGGGGGACAATAACTCGGTTGAGCAGCAGAATCTTTGACTCTATTTTAGAGAATTGCCGAGAAGATGATTTTTTAAAGTGTTTAAGGAAATCGGGCTTATGGCAGAGAGATAGTTTTTGGCAAATTAAAAATAGGGCGGAGTATCTGCCTTATTTGGTCTCAAAAGAAAAATATTATTTATTACAAAAAAATTTGGACAAAATATCAATTTATGCCGGGGATTTCAATAAGAATTTAAGATTATTTAAGGACGACTATTTTGATTTAATCTATGCGTCCAATATCTTGGACAGCAAAAAATACTGCCGAGAGCCCAATTTATACCTACAAACAATAAAAGAAAAACTTAAGGAAAGCGGTTTGCTATTCATCACCACTCAAAATAATCCCAAAAAAATGGTAAAATTAGTTGGAAGACAGGGATTACGTATTGGCGAAAAAGAACTGCATAGATTCAGTCCAATTTCATCTCTCTTTGGTCATTATTCCTATTCGTTTTTATTGTTTAGACCGTGCTCGAAGCCGTGTTCGAAGCCGGGATCTGAACAAGGTTTGTTAAAACTATGAGAAGTCACCGAGAACAATTTGTGCCAGAATTTGAAAGTAGCGAGATTGGGATAGAACAGCCCGAAGGAGAAAAATTAAGAAACCTTATTGAGCAAATAAGTAAGGTCTTGGGGCAAGAAGGAGTGCCCGTAGATAAAAGTTGTCGGATTGATATGGATTCTTTTCAAGGGACTTATTCTCAAGAAGAGATAGAAAATGATAGAAGAATTGTAAGAAATTGGGAAGAGAGGTGGTATGGAGATTTATCTCAAAAAGAAACAGAAGAGAAAAGAATAAGAAAAGAAGGAGAGAAACTGGAAATCCTAAAAACTATAATTTTCCATAAATTCATAGGAGAAGATTTTATTGTTGTGAGAACTTCTTCCTATGACGATATCAAAAATAAAGCTGATAACTTAATATTAGAAAAAAAGACAGGCAATCTAGTCTGTGCTTATGATGAAGTAGTAGGGGCTGCTGGCCAGATTCTTGAAGGAAAGAAGATGCGAATTTTGGATAGAAACAAAGAAGGAGGCGTGAGATTGAAATACGGAATTGCCTTAAGGGAGAATAAATTAACAAAAGAAAAAGTAAAAGACATTCCTCTTTTTTACCTTTGCTTTCCAAAAGAGCATTTTAGGGAGGCAACAGAAGAGATTTTGCCCTCCCTGAATGAAATGTCTGATTACGAGAAGAAAATATTTGAATATTTCGTTGCTTCAATGCAAGCTCAGATAAAAACTCTCAATTTGAAATGGCTGCCAAAGTCCTTGACTCAAAAAATTAAGCAATTTGAAGATTCGCTCTCAGGACTTAAAAGACCCAGAACTTAAGAGAGGTGCTGTCAAAAAATAAACCCCGCTAGAGAACTTCGTTCTCTACCCCGTTAGAGGAATTCGTCCTCTAACGGGGTCTAACGGCTTACGTTGTCGGTGGCTTTCTCTAACGGGGTAAAAAAAACAGACCTGAGATCAATTATTAAATTTAAATCTATGAAAAAGATAATTATTTATGTAGATGGTGGTTCTAGAGGGAATCCTGGGCCGGCGGCTATTGGCGTTGTTTTTTGTAATGAGAAAAATCAAATTTTTAAGAAACATTCAGAATTTATTGGTATTCGCACCAATAATGAAGCAGAATATGAGGCCTGTATTTTTGCTTTGAAAAAGTTTAAGGCCCTTTTTGGTAAAAAATTGGCTAAAAAAACTGAAACTGAAATTAGGTCTGATTCTGAATTTTTAATTAAACAATTCCGGGGCCAGTATAAGATTTTGGAACCAAGAATTCAAAAATTATTTTTAGAACTCTGGAATTTACGGCTTGATTTTGCTGAAGTTAAATTCAGAAAAATTGCCCGTCAGCGAAACAAGGAAGCAGATAGATTAGTCAATGAGGCCTTAGATAGAGCGAAAAGAGAACAAAAACTCTTTTAAGCCCAACTGGTGGACTTCGTAAGTCCACCAGTTGGTTTATCAATCACAATAGATCCAGCATTCGTAAGTTCAACAACGGAAATAAAAAATCCTAGTAAGTTTATAAGCCGAATTCTGTCTTGCCCGCCCAAATTTTGCGAAGCAAAATTTGGAAGGGTGAAGTGATTATCTATCTGGGCCAAGAATTACTCCTTGGCTCAAGCGAACCACTTTTCTACTTTGGCAAATCCGGAGATTGCCAAAATAGTTTGTTCTTGCACCCGATAAGGATTTAGCCGTATCAGCCCGACGTTTCCGTCAGGATCACCCCGCTCTTTCAAAGAAAGGACGGGGTGCTTCTTGCTTTCGCTTGAAGCGTTTCTTTTCGCACCTCTAGCCTTGCGGCCGAAGGGTATTACCCTTTATCTTTTTAACTCCTAGAGAACTAGGGCGTTGGTGTTCGGACTTTCCTCCCCACTGGTACATGTACCAGTGGGGCAATCACTCAACTTACTAGGACAAGCATAGTTTAGCAATTTCACAAAGTTTTGTCAATTCTATAATCTCGGCCGTGTTTAGATCCCGGCTTCGAACATCTTTGAAAAAATTGAGGAGGATATTGGACTTTTTTATGTTGCCAATTTTGATAATTTTTTCTATTATAGAAATATAGCTCCCTAAAATTACTCAAGTAATTTTAGGAGTAAACCCCGTTAGAGAATAGCAGGCGTGTTTAATAAATTAAGAGATTGATTCTCTAACGGGGCAAAAAGAATGCCGAGGAGAATTTTTATTGCTATTAATTTGCCAGAAGATACTAAGGAAAAGCTGATAGATTTTGAGAAAAATTGGCCTCAATTGCCAATAAGGTGGGTAGCAGCAGAGAATATCCATCTTACTTTGCTTTTTTTGGGCTATCTTAATGAAAATCAGTTATTAGATACCTTAAAGACAGCAGAAAAAATAGCTTCTTTGTATTTTTCTTTTTCTCTTAACTTTGAAAAAATTTGTTATGGTCCCCCCGATAAAAAACCGCCCCGAATGGTTTGGCTAAAAACAAAAAAGAATCCCGAACTTTTGGCTTTACAAAAAGATCTAGAAAAAAATTTATTTTATCTACCTTCTTTTCAATACAAACAGAAAGAAAACCGAGAATACTCACCCCATATCACTTTAGGCCGGATTAAACAATGGGAATTTAGGAGATTAGAGCCAGAAGAAAGGCCTGAGATAGACAAAGAAATTTCTTTAAGTTTTCCTGTAAACTCCGTTGAAATAATGGAAAGCCGACTGAAGCGAGAAGGAGCGGAATATACGATTTTGACATCAATAAAGCTTAAATCATAAGAAATGCGCAGATTTCAGGCACCAAGCACCAAATAACATTTTAAATTCGAAGCACGAAGCACGCTGGATGCGA
>CAZUDS010000023.1:2129-9280 GCA_964619425.1 uncultured Candidatus Saccharibacteria bacterium | reverse complement strand
AGAAAATCGTTACCCAGCACTCAACGCCTTGAGTGCTGGGTGTAAGACCGACTAAGATACCCAGCACTCAGTGTTCTGAGTGCTGAGTATCAAGTCGCTCTAACGCATGAAATGGTTAGACCAAGTCGTTAAAATCTTTAAGATTCGGGATTTGCGAAAGAAAATTCTCTTTGTTTTAGCAATTTTTGCCGTTTTTAGGTTAATGGCTAATATTCCTATTCCCGGCATTGATACTGAAAGATTAAGGGAATTTTTTGGTCAATTTCAGATTTTCGGCCTCTTAAATGTTTTCACTGGTGGCAGCTTTGATCGTTTGTCCATTGTAATGTTAGGCCTGGGTCCTTATATTACAGCCGTTATTATTTTCCAATTATTAACGATGATCTTTCCTCAGTTAGAACGGCTTTACAAAGAGGAAGGAACTGAGGGAAGAAGAAAGTTTAATCAGTACGCAAGAATTGCAACTATTCCTTTGGCTTTACTTCAGGGCTATGGCATGTTGGCTTTGCTTTCAAGAGAGGGAGTTATTGGTCCCCTTCCCCCTCTTTTATTTTTTTCTTCAATTTTAACAATTTCAGCCGGCACTGTTTTTCTTATGTGGTTAGGAGAGTTGATGTCTGAGAAAGGTATTGGTAATGGGGTTTCTCTTTTGATTTTCGCAGGCATTGTCGCTACTTTTCCTATGAACATCCAGCAAATGATTTTGCTCTGGGATCCCGGCAAATTATTTAGTTATTTATTATTCATTGCGGCCGCCATTTTAATTATCGCTGGCGTCGTAATGGTTACCGAAGCAAGAAGAAATATTCCCGTCTCTTATGCCAAAAGGGTCAAAGGCATGAAAATGTATGGCGGGACTTCAACCTATCTGCCCCTTAATGTTAATCCAGCCGGGGTCATACCAATTATTTTTGCTCTTTCCATTCTGCTTTTTCCAGGAATGGTAGCAAGCTTTTTCGTAGGAGCGGCTAATCCCTTAGTGGCTAATTTTGCCCAAACGATTCAAAACCTTTTTCAAAACCCCTGGATTTATGGAATGCTTTACTTTATCTTTGTTGTTCTTTTTACTTTCTTTTATACAGCCGTTACTTTTGATCCTAAGGCAATTGCCTCAAATCTCCAAAAAATGGGCGGTTTTGTGCCAGGGGTGAGACCAGGCGTTTCTACGGCCCAATTCTTAAAATCAGTTTTATATCGGGTCTTACCATTAGGCGCTCTATTTTTGGGCGTAGTGGCGGTGATGCCTTCAATTGTAGGCGGTATTACTGGCATTATGGTTTTTGCCTTCCTAGTCGGAGGGACTTCTCTTTTGATTATGGTTAGCGTGGCTTTGGAAACAATGCGTCAGGTTAAAGCCCAATTACAGATGCGGGACTATGAGACGTTTTAGATTAAATTGTAGGTTGTAAGTTGTAAGTTGACTGTAAGCCTCAACTCCTAAATATAACAACTTTAACCTTAAATCTTAAATCTATGAAAGTGATAATATTATTAGGCGCTCCCGGGTCGGGCAAGGGGACACAGGCCAAGCTTTTACAAAAAAAATTTGGCCTAAAGTACATTGGCAGCGGAGAAATGCTTAGAGAGCGGCAGAAAGTTAAGGATTTTACTGGTAAAAAACTATTAATGGTCTCCTGGAAAAAAGGAGAACTAGTCCCCACTTTTTTGATTTCTAAACTTTGGATAGATGAATTAGAAAAATTAAAAAGTAATCCAAAATTTAAGGGTTTTATTTTAGATGGTAGTCCTCGGAAAATTATTGAGACCTTGCTTCTGGACGAAGCCCTAAAATGGTATGAATGGCAAAAAAATGTAAAATTTTTTCTTATTAATATTTCTAAAAAAGAATCAATTTGGCGTCTAACCAAGAGAAGAACCTGCCAGGATTGTGGAAGAATTATTCCTTATCCCGGAGGACTTAAGAAGCTTAAAAAATGCGACCAATGCGGAGGAAAACTGATGATAAGAAAAGACCAGAGCCCAAGGGCGATAAAAAAGCGCCTGGAGGAATTTGAAAAAGAAACCAAGCCAGTGATAAATTATTATAGAAAACAAGGAAGATTAATTGAGATAAACGGAGAGCAAAGCATTGAAAGTATTTTTAAGGATATTTTGAAGGTCATCTAATGATCTCAACAAAAACTCCGGAAGAAATTAAGATAATGATGGAGGGCGGTAAAATCCTGGCTAAAATTATGAAAGAATTAGAAAAGAAGGTGAGGCCAGGGATTACTACCAAAGAATTAGACAGGGCAGCAGAAGCCCTTGTTTTAAGATATAAAGGAAAATGCTCTTTTAAGGGCTATCAAGGTTTTCCGGCCTGTTTGTGCGTTTCAATTAATGAAGAAATTGTCCATTGCCTGCCTTCAAATAGGGCTTTAAGAGAAGGTGACATTATTTCTCTTGACTTAGGAATTCTTTATAAAGGTCTTCATCTTGATATGGCTATCACTCTGCCAGTCGGAAAGGTAACTCCTGAAATTCAAAGATTAATAAGGGTGACTAAAAAGGCCTTAAAGCGAGCAATCAAAAAAGTGAAGCCGGGAAATACTATTGGTGATGTTGGCAATACTGTTCAGAGATATGTTGAGGGTCAGAGTTTTAATGTCATCAGAGAACTTTGTGGCCATGGTATTGGCAGAAAACTTCACGAGGAGCCAGAAATTTTAAATTATGGGAAAAGACATGCTGGACCAGAAATAAAAGAAGGTATGACCTTTTGTCTTGAACCAATGGTTACGACGGGCGATGGACGAATAAAAAAACTTGCCCTGTACCGCCCCACCCTTTCGAAAAGGGGCGGGGCTGGTGCGGGATCAAAAGATGGCTATGGCTTTCAGACCGCTGATAATTCTTTATCTGCCCACTTTGAACATACAATTGTTGTGACCAAAAATGGAGCCAAGATTTTAACCGTGATATAGTAGTAAATTTATGAACCCCGTTAGAAATCACAAAATCAAAGTTTCTAATTGGGGAAGTCAATAAGTTTTATGAAGAAAATTTCTAACGGGGTGAAATTACTTGTTGTTGCCAATTGGAAGATGAATCCAAACACTCTTAAAGAAGCCAAGCAGCTTTTTAATAGAGTAAAAACGGGCATTAAAAATGTAAAAAATGTTGAAGTGGTAATTTGCCCACCATTTCCGTATATTTTAAATCTTAAATCTGAAATCTTAAATCTGAAATTCGGCGCCCAGGATTGCTTTTGGCAGGAAAAAGGCGCCTTTACCGGTGAAGTTTCACCGGCAATGTTAAAGGACTTGGAAGTGGAATATGTAATTGTTGGTCATTCAGAAAGAAGGAGAAATCTAAAGGAAACCGACGAGATGGTTAACAAGAAATTAAGGGCAGCTTTAATGGCGGACCTAAAACCGATTCTTTGCGTTGGAAGCGAAGATAGAGACCAAAAAAAAGAATTTAAAAAAATTAAAATTCAACTTGAGAGAGATTTATCGGAAATAAAAAAATCAAATCTTAAAAATCTAATTATCGCTTATGAGCCGGCTTGGGCAGTAAGCACGACTAAAGGAAGTACAATAGCTACTCCGAAGCAGGTCAGAGAGGGAGCGTTTTTTATTAGAAAAATTTTAACTGAATTATTTGATAAAAATTCGGCTAAAAAAATTAGGATTATTTACGGAGGGAGTGTAGATAGCAGCAACATCCAGGACTTTCTCAAAAAAGCCAAAATGGCTGGAGTCCTGGTGGGCGCTGCTTCCTTAAAACCAAATGAGTTTATTAGAACAATAAAGGCGGTTAATTAGACCTGCATAATCTTGACAAACTTACAATGATTTGCCATAATTTAGACAGAGGAAATAAAGATGAGTTAAAGAACAAAAAGAAAGATAGAGTTGGTCTTATTTCCCAAGGAGGGAATTTCGTGCCAGAATAAATTCGGTACGATACAGGCCAGCCAGAACCTTGAAAATAAAATGGCTGACTACTCGGAGTTCTCTGCAGCATGGTCCTGCAGTAGAAGAACCGTATTTAATTGTGACATTAATAATATCCAGAGTAGGGTCTGATGTCCAAATAATGTCCAAATGTTCAGAACCCGGCTTTGAACATCCAAACGGATACAAACTATAAAGCGGTGAATTACGGTGAATTACCAAAAGGAGGGAACAGACACAAGGAGGTGGTAGGCATGGAAAGGAGAATTAATATTGGCTGGAGCGTCAAGGATTTTAGCGTTCTCCTTGACCTCCGGACAGGGGAGTTTATCGCCTACGCCAGCGTAGGTGATGCTACCCGGGTCCACGAGGCCTATGGAGGTCGTAATTACTACCGCTCGCGATCCGGTCTCTCTGGCGCCGGCTGGATTCCGGGCCACGTAGCCCTCCAGTCACTAGCGACGTACCGCGTGGATGGCGCGTACGTTGAGGCGCCGAGGATTAACAATATCCCGGCAACAATGCTGGGGTTTGTAGTTATCGCGCCAATTGACTGCCGGGGCAGGAATATCCCGCGCGATTGGCCGATCGCGGCGATCAAGGGCTTCCGTAGGGGTGATCCCTCATACGACCAGCTCTACTTGCTGGACTCAGGCGGTTTTGAGCAGCTACTTGTCGGTGACGAGAGCTGCTTTAAGGATCTCGAGATCCGTATCAGGTATATTTCCTCGGCTTGTAGCGAGGAGGCGGAGCGGGTCTTTCCAGCCCGGATAAGCCGGGGCACGCAGCTGAACTTTAAGCGGGCGGTCATCAAGCTGTTTAACTCTGAACTTGCTTTTGACGCGGGTGAGGAAGGATATCTCAAGGCCAACCGTTTTTGGAGGCAGCTAGGTTTATGGCAGATCGGCGACAGCGATCGTTTTTTTAAGATCGCGCAGAACGTCTGCAGTGCCAGGTACACTCGTGAGGAGCTTTCCAGGAGGGAAACGCTCCAAGCCGCGAGTCCGGCTAACGTCTTTGTTCTCGCCCCGAACCTGTACATCCAGGAGATTGTATGTGGGCAGGAGACCGGACGCAGGTTTAAGGCCGTTGCTTTATTCAACGTCAATGACGAGGAGGTAGGGGTTGAGAGGTGGCTTGAGCCAGCCGAGGCCGTCAGGGCCATAGAGGGTAACTTCGCCGGGATTATGGTGAAACTATGGCAAGGACTAAGGTCGACGCTCGAGCAAAGCCGGAGCAGGCCCGCGAGCCGACGCGCCATCGGCAAGGAGCAGTGGGCGGCAGAGAAGGTTGCCGTGTAGTCCGTCGTTTCCAGCGCGCCGCAGCCGCGCTAACCAGTTCTTTTTTATTTTAGGGTTGAAGGGTCGAGGGCTGCGGACTCGACCCACATATTTATATTCTCTTGTCTTGGGGGGGAGTTGGGCGCACATCATGCACTCCCTGTTTTCCTTGAGTCCATTTGGGTAAAGTAGAAAGTAGATTCAAGGAAGCAAGGGTTACAAAATGTTCGAAGCCGGGATCTGAACATCTAATAAGTCCAAGTCCACCAAAAAATTCTGCTCTTGACAGCAAGTTTTTGGGGGAGTATTCTAAAAGTAGAAGCCAAAAGAACAAATAAATTAATAATTATCACTAATTAATAATCTGTCGAAGTTAGCTACTTGCCCCGTTAGAAACTGACCTATATCGTGTCTGGTTCTATGAGGGCAAGAGATACCCTGTTAATATACTACAGTTTAACAATCTAAGAAAAATAATTAATTTCGTAAAAATTATTTTTCGCTGAGAGTTTCTAACGGGGTGGACTATATAAGACAGATCTAGTGAGATGAAAAAAATTATTTTCGTTATTAGTTTTTTAGCCATTTTTGGCTTGCTATTTTATTTTGGCATACCAGATGCCAAAGCGATGACTATTGCTGAAATGCAGGTCCTAATTCAGCAGCTTCAGCAACAAATTGCTCAGCTTCAGCAGCAGATTGCCCGGCTCCAGCGACCAACCGCTATCCACACTCTCAGTGTTAATTCTTCAGGCGCTACCTCTGTTTCCATTACTGGCAGACCCGCCGCTTACAGTGGAACCACTAATTATTCAATACCCAATATTCCAGCAGGAACATCTCTAACCCTTAGGGCTCCGGCAATTTTAGGTATTCATACTTTTTCCAACTGGTCAGGCTGCGATTCAGTGAGTGGAGCAGACAACGCAATCTGTCATCTGACAATGAATGCCAGCAGAACAGTGATAGCGCATTATATTCTGCCCGGCGTTATCACCGTCATCTCGCCTAACGGAGGCGAGAGGTGGGAATTTGGAAGACCTCAAACTATTACTTGGAGGTCTACAAGAATAGATAGAATTAATATTTATCTACAGTCTCCTGACGGAGGCATCTGTCTTTTAGCTATTAATGTTTCAGCTGCCCCGGGAAGACATAGATTAACTCTTCACGAAAACCAGAGATGCCTCAATATCCCTAGTAATATTACTGCAGGTAGATACAAGATCCTTATTATTACCCCATATGATCCTGTCTTGGGGATTGCTGCTCCTAGAGATTCCAGCGATGACTTTTTCAGTATTGTGGCTCCAGTGGTGGAACCCTCTATCACCGTCATTTCTCCCAACGGAGGCGAGAGGTGGGAGATTGGAAAGACGTATACTATTCGATGGGATAACAGAACAGAATCCGCTCGTGTAGTAATTGATCTTTTAGATAAACGAGGAATGTCTGTTGACGCAGGTTTTCTTGCCGTAGTGCCTGATGTGGCAGGCGCTATACATTGGACTATTCCAACCACGGTTTCTGCTGGAGAATACAAGATAAGAATTAAAATTTGTCCCGTGCATCAGACTGATTTATACTGCGCAAATGCGGATCTCAGGAAATACGGGTATGATTCAAGCAACGATTTTTTCAGCATTGTGGCTCCAGTAGTCGTCACTCACACTCTCAGAGTTAATTCTTCAGGCGCTACCGCTGTTTCCATTACTGGCAGTCCTGATGCTTACAGTGGAACCACTAATTATACAAGAACCGGTATTCCATCAAGAACATCTCTAACCCTTACTGCTCCGGCAACCTCAGGCGGCCGTAACTTTTCACGCTGGTCAAGATGTGATTCAGTGAGCGGAACAGGCAACACAATCTGTCATCTGACAATGAATACCGGCAGAACAGTGATAGCGCATTATATTCTGCCTCCTCCCCTTGTCACCCACACTCTGACCGTTAATTCTTCAGGCGCTAC
>CAZUDS010000023.1:0-2029 GCA_964619425.1 uncultured Candidatus Saccharibacteria bacterium | reverse complement strand
CAACGCAATCTGTCATCTGACAATGAATGCCGATAGAACAGTGACCGCGCATTATCGGTAATTTCCGTGAAAATGTTCGAGAAAATGTTCGAAGCCGGGATCTGAACATAAAAAAGCGGGGCCTAGCCCCGCTTTCGTATTATTGGCGGTATTTGATTATTGGCGGTATTTGATACCGCCAGACTATTTAATACCGTAATACCGTAAGACTAGCAATAATTCACAATTCACGGGGTTGATTTTTTTGTAATTTTGAATAAAATAGAAAATAATGGACAGATTTTTAGAGGGAAAATTTTATAACTCTAACCAGGGAAATTTGAGCTTTGAACAAGCTGTAAAGGAAATAGTCGCCTGGATGGCAGAAAGGCCTGACGGGTTTTATGAGGTTGTAGTGGGTTGTGATTCTAGTTCTGGAGAAATCCCTTCTTTTCCAGTGGCTGTCGTGGTTTTAAGGAAGGGTCAAGGAGGACGCTTTTTTCTTAGAAAAATTGGTTACAAAAACCGAAAATTTTATAATTGGAAAAGCCGTATTTTAGAAGAAGTTATGTTGTCTTGCGAATTAGCTTTGTCTTTAAGGGAGGCATTACAAAAAAAGATAGCCGCCTTAAGTTTCAGGCCTAACTATCAATTCCGTTACATTCATGCTGATGTCGGAGAGGCCGGAGCCACCAAGGATATGATAAGAGAGGTAATTGGTATTATTCGTGGCAATGGCTTTGAACCGAAAATTAAACCCGAGGCCTATGTGGCATCGGCTGTGGCAGATAGATATACGTAAATGAAAAATCAAAAATCAAAAATCACTGTCGCCGAAGGCGACTCCCCGGAGGGTTGCAATCAAAAAATTATTGTTGCAATGTCAGGCGGAGTAGATAGTTCAGTAGCAGCAGCCCGATTAAAAAGGGCTGGTTTTAATGTAATTGGAGTTTTTATGCGCTTTTGGCGAGATTCAAAAACCAAAGATAGCTGGAATAGATGTTGTTCGCCAGAAACAGAAAAAAGGGCAAGGCAAGTGGCGGCATCTCTCGGTATTCCCTTTTATGTTTTTAATTTAGAGAAAGAGTTTAAAAAGAAAATAGTTGATTATTTCTTGACTGAATACAAAAAAGGAAGGACTCCTAATCCCTGTGTTTTCTGCAACAAAGAAATTAAGTTTGGGGTCTTATTAGAGAAGGCGTTAGCCCTCAAGGCCGATTTTGTGGCCACTGGACACTACGTGAAAAAAATCAAAATGCAAAAATCAAAATGCAAAATGAAAAATCAAAATGCAAAAAGTATTTACAAACTCCTCAAAGCTAAAGACAGAACCAGAGATCAGTCCTATTTTCTGTGGCAGTTATCACAAAAACAATTAAAACATATTTTATTTCCCTTGGGGGATTTAACTAAAAAAGAGGTTAGGAATTTGTCTAAAAAGTTTGATTTGCCGGTTTCTGGTATTCCTGAATCCCGGGAGATTTGCTTTATTACAACAACTGTTAATGATTTCTTGGCAAGATACTTAAAGCAAAAGCCAGGTAAAATTGCCAATACCAAAGGAAAAATCATTGGTCAGCATCAAGGACTGGCCTTCTATACTATCGGTCAGAGAAGGGGGTTGGGAATTTCCGGAGGTCCTTATTGGGTTTTAGATAAGGACTTAAAGAGAAACCTTTTAATCATCACCAAAAGCGAAAAAGATTTAGAAAAGAGAGGGCTTTCAATAGATAAGATTAATTGGATTTCAGGAAAAGCGCCAAAACTACCTCTAAGAATTGAAGCAAAAATTAGATATAAGCATAAGGAGGCCCCAGTTATTTTAACTAAAGATAAAAAGTCCAGAACTTACCGGCTAAAATTTGATAAACCCCAGAGAGCGATTACTCCTGGCCAATCTGTTGTTTTTTATAAAAATGATGAATTGCTTGGAGGGGGGATAATAATTTCCAATTGGCAAATCGGTCATTTTTTTGTAGAATAAATTGTAAGAATTCCGAGCGTTGTTTACACTTTGCTCGGCAATAAAAGTTTTCAGGTACCGATAGTC
>CAZUDS010000022.1:0-9484 GCA_964619425.1 uncultured Candidatus Saccharibacteria bacterium | reverse complement strand
GCTAAAATTCCCTGAGCGTTGCCTTTTTCAATTTCCGAAAGCATAAAATTAAAAACTTCTCGGCCCGGCTCTTTGGCCGTTTTGCTTTCGGTATATTCTCGGACAATGAGAAGATTGTTTTGTTTGGCAAATTCCCGAAGCTCGGCGAGCTGGGTCTCAATAGACAAAATTTGCCGTTCCTCTTCCTCGGTTGATTTACGACAATAGATGAAGTATTTAACCATATTTTTAGAAGTTTTTAATTTTATATTTACAACGACAATTTCAAAAATTTCGTTTTGGTATTTTCTGCCCGCCAAAGCCCGAGCCCCGAGCGGAGCGAGGGGCGAGGGCGAAACAAATCGTCTACGGTGGTGTTTACTGGAAAAAGTTAGAACTCATTTTCAAGAGAACCCCGATGCCGATTTCTAAAAATTCGCTCGGGCGGGGCGAGAATTCCTTTCCCCCAAACCCCTTTTCCTTCCCACCCCGCCCTCGCTTGGGCTTCGCCAAAAATTTTTTGCGAGCGGGCACGGCGGAATAATCACCCTTGCCCCACCCAACCCGACGCGGGCATTTGAAATTTTTACTCCCTTTTTATTCTTTACTCTTTTATAAATTTTTGTTATTATTGTAATAGATTAAGGAATCTCTATATCTATTACTTTGATTATAGTAATATGTTACAATGAAGTCAAACAACAAATCAACAATTGCTGAAAACATAAAGAAATACCGCAATAAAATGGGTATTTCTCAAGATCGGCTCTCAAAATTAGCCGATGTTACTTACAATACGATTATCAAGATTGAATCCGGCGGAAATAAAAACCCGACTATTGAAACATTATCAAAAATCGCCAAAGCATTAGGAGTAGCCGTTGATGACTTAATTAAATAGTTTATGTTTGATTTCATAAAAGCTGCACAAATAATTTTAGAAGAAAAAGGCAATCCAATGTCTGCTTTTCAGATTGCCAAAGAAGCTATACAGAAAAATCTTATTAATACTAAAGGCAAAACACCAGAACGATCGATGGGTGCGATGATTTACATGGATATCAAAAGGAAGGGTGATCAGTCCTTATTTTACAAAGCAGAAAAGGGTTATTTTGGTTTAAGGAAGTGGAAGAATAATAAATTCACAGATTTTTCATTTAAAGACGCCGCACTAAAAGTTTTAACAGAAAACAATAAGCCGCTTGGTTTTCATGAAATAACAAATATCGCATTACAAAAAGGATATTTGAAAACAGGAGGTAAAACGCCGGAACGATCGATGGGGGCCCAACTTTATACAGACATTAAAAGCTATGGCGACAAATCTTTATTTGTACAATTTGGTAAAAATAGATTTGGTTTAAGATCTTGGAATATAGAGGTTATAAAAGAAGAAATTCTTAAAAAAGAGAAGGAAGAAACAAAAGAAGCATTATTTACTAGACAGAGATCAATTGTTGGTGATCCTATAAAATTCGAGGGGTTAATGTACGGTCCGCTAAATGAAAATGGAGTCATATTTTTATTTAGCAAAATCCATAAAAAATTAGGAATTATTATTGAGGCGATACAACCTAGTTATCCTGATGCAAAAGCTAGACGAGAAACACATAGGGGCTGGGAGGATGTTTGGATTGAATTTGAATATAAGAGTTCTTCTTTCAAGGTTCATAAGCATGATCCAAAAGAGTGCGATATTATTGTTTGTTGGGAAAATGATTGGAAAGATTGCCCCATTGAAGTTATAGAGCTTAAAGAAATAATTAAAAAATTATAAAATGCCAAAAATCAACGATTTAAATTTAAATAATTGGAAAGAATACGAAGACGTCTTAACAGACAGTCTTTGGATTATGGGTGAGAGAGATAAATCGGGCGCTCATACGGGTAGTTATCATGGTAATTTCATTCCTCAAATTCCAAATCAAATGATGCGGCGATTTACCAAAAAGGGTGATGTTGTTTTGGATACATTCTTGGGTAGTGGTACCACTTTAATTGAGTGTAGAAGATTGGGTCGGAATGGTGTTGGAATCGAGCTGATTTCCCAAATTGCGAGAAATGCAAAGAATAACATCGCTAAACAGCCATTTCTTGCCGGGAATGTTTTTACAGATATTCTTGTTAGTGATAGCACCAAAGAAAAAACAAAAGACAAAGTAGTAGAGATTCTGAAAAATCACAATAAAAATAGAGTTCAATTTATTATTATGCATCCTCCCTATCATAATATTATTAAATTTAGCGACAGGCCGGATGATTTATGTAATGCTAAATCGGTTCAGGATTTCTTAAAACTTTTTGGCAATATAGTGTCTAATTTCTTAGATTTACTTGAGTCAAAACACTATTTAGCAATAGTAATTGGTGATAAATATACGAATTCCGAATGGGTGCCGTTAGGATTTCAGGTTATGGAAGAAACATTAAAACGGGGTGGTTTGAAGCTGAAAAGTATTTTAGTAAAAAATATGGTCAACAACAGAGCAAAGCGAAATCAAGAACATTTATGGAGATATAGGGCTTTGGTCGGCGGTTTTTATATTTTCAGGCACGAGTATATTTTATTATTCCAAAAAAATTAATATGTTAATTTCAAAGAAAGAGCTAGCAAATTTAAAATTAAAAGCCATAAAAGCAGATGAATTAAAAGAGTTGGCTGGTATTTTAGGTGTTGACGTAAGAGGAACGGCCGCAGATTTGATTAAAAAGCTAATTGGCACTCCGCAGAATGAAATTGATGGATTCATAAAAGAAAAATATAAAAATCAGGTTGAGGAAAGGCAAAAATTAATTAGCGATGATAATTTAAGACAAGAATTAATGAAAGTTCGAGAATTTAGATGGGGTGTTGTTCAAGGACAATTAGACCAAAAAATTCAAGCCGAATATGTCCGGCGATTTGTAAGATACGAAGATTTAATAAGTGGCGTTAAAAGTAAATTACATGATGATATTACTCATTATGTAATTGCTACTTGGTATAATCACTGGACAACAGTTTTAATAGAAGACCATATAAGCCAGCATTCAAAAATAATTCCAACGCTCAAAAACAATTTTGGCGTTGATATTTTCTTTGACAGTCAGCCATTTGATTTAAAAATTACATACCTTCCGAAAGATTTTATACTTGAAGAAGTTTTGAGAAATCCAAAAGGTTTAATTGTTTGGCTTTACGAAAACCAGGGAGCGCAAAGATTTGGTGCAGACAATAGATTCTTTGTAGTTTTGGCGAGCAAAAATAATTTAGAGGAAAGCTGGAAACTAAAACGAGATTTTGATTTTGTGTTTAACGAAATTGATAAATTCTTTGATAGTGCTTCCGTCTCAACGAAAGATGAAATCATTTTTAGCTTCAAAAAGAAAATTTATACAACAATTTCTAAAATTTTGATTATTACTAAATAGTTATGATAAAACGGAAAGAATATAATGAAAGTGTTTTGAAAAGATGTATTGAATTATTGCAATCTCGCGATTCTAACGAAGTGTATGAAGGTGTTGTGTTATCCGCATATCTGGTAGAGCAGGCTTTTAAAGCCGAATTAAAAATGGTAAATCTGCTTTTATATTTTGATAAGAAAAATATTTCCGATGAAATGGAAGTCCGTGTCGCAATGGGTAAATTATCGAAAGAAGAATGGAAACGACTAAAAACCAGTACCGCTAAACGATGTATTACCCAAATGTGCGAATATAGAAAAGAACTCGGACAATATAAAGCGAACCTTGAAGAACTTTTTGAGATACGAAATCTCATTGTTCATTCAACTGACAATTTTTACCTTAACGAGAATTCTATCGCCGAAATGGCTGTTTCGGCATTGCGCGCTTGTAGAAAATATATTATTAAGCATTCTGGCATATCTCCTGACGAATTTAATCCACTCACATCAAAAAAGTTTGAGAAATTGGAAGAAAAGAAACGAAAAAAAAGAATCAATGATTTAGAGATGACTTTAAGAAAACATAAAAAGATTTTTGAGAAATTGAATCAACAAGAAGTATCCCAAAAAATCCGCGTTAATCTGCCCAAAACCGATAACTACACTTGGATTGAAGAAACTGTTGAATGTCCGGCTTGCGAACAATTGTCTTTTGATAAAGTTGGTGTCGTGGATTTTGACTGGAACCCTGATGGAGTTCTAACATGCGGCGGGTACGGTTATCGATGTAGGATTTGTGGATTAGAATTAACAGAATATGAATATGAAATGACAGATATTTTAAAGGGTTGAGTTAATTCTGCCGGGCCCGCTCGCAAAAAATTTTTGGCGAAGCCCAAGCGAGGGTGGGGCGGGAAGGAAAAGGGGTTTGGGGGAAAGGAATTCCCGCCCCGCCCGAGCGAATTTTTAGAAATCGGCATCGGGGTTCTCTTGAAAATGAGTTCTAACTTTTTCCAGTAAACACCACCAAATTGAATAGAAAATCTCTGCGGGGTTTAACCCCGCAGAGATTCCACGAATAACTTGGACTTTCTCGGCAAACCTTTCTGTAATTGCGACTGCGGGTGTCGTATAATGGCTATTATCTAACTTTTCCAAAGTTATGATGTGGGTTCGATTCCCATCACCCGCTCCACAATCAAATCTTTTGCAAATTTGCCATCCATTTCGGGGGCGGCGCAAGGCGCCGCCTTATACAGAAAAATGGGCTCGCCGCCTGCGGTGCGGCAGTCGGTCAATTTCACTCAAAATAGGTTCGGATTTGGTTGTATAAATGCTCGGCTTTTCTTCTACTAAAAGACGCAATTAAAGAAAAAACCAAGGGACGAGATTTTTATCCCGTCCCTTTTTATTTACCCCGTTAGAGAAAGCCGACTGTCAGTGCAAACCATTAGAGAACGAAGTTCTCTAACGGGGTTTACCCCGTTAGCCCCGTTAGAAATCTTTGATTTCTAACGGGGTTAGAAAGCCCACATTGCCATATCAACTAGACAGACATCATTTCTGCGGGCTTGAAAAACAATTTTCTAACGGGGTTTACAAACTTCTTCAGTTCTATTTCACTGCTTTCTTGAGTTCAGCGCCCACCTTGAATCTAACAACTTTCCTGGCCGGAATCTTAATGCTCGCTCCTGTCTGAGGATTTCTACCAGTCCTTGCTTTCCTTTGAGCAACTCTAAAAGTACCAAAACCAGTCAGAACTACATCCTTACCTTTCTTTAAAGAAGCTGTTATCTCGTCTAAAACCACATTCAAAGCATCTGCTGCTTCTTTCTTATTGCGAACTACGGCCTTTTTTGTCAGGGCTTCAATTAAATCTTGTTTAGTCATAATTGAGAAAAAATTTTAATTTGGAAAATTTATTTCTCGACCTTTTATCTAGCTATATAAAGCTAAGATATTTTTATTATCTTATATCCGACTTCTAATATCAAGGATTATTTAGCATGCTCTATTACTCTTTTTTCCCGAATGACCGTAACCTTAATTTCACCAGGATACTTTAGTTCCCGTTCAACCTGAGTGGCAATTTCTTTAGCCAATCTATGAGAACCTAAATCATCAATTTCCTCTGGCCTAACAAAGACCCGAATTTCTCTTCCGGCTTGTAAAGCCCAGGCCTTTTCCACGCCGGCAAAAGAAAGAGCGACCTTTTCTAGATCATCTATCCTCTTTAGGTAATTCTCCAAGGTGTCCTTGCGAGCGCCGGGCCTAGCGCCAGAAATAGCATCAGCTACAGTTACTAATTTTGCCTCTAATGTTTCAGACGGATATTCCTCGTGGTGACCCTTCATAGCGGTGATAACTTCTGATTCTGTGCCGAATTTTTCCAGGATTTTGATGCCAATGTCTACGTGCGAACCCTCAATCTGGTGGTCAACTGCTTTGCCAATGTCGTGCAATAGTCCTGCCTTTTTGGCAACCTTTATATCTCCTTTTAGCTCAGCCGCCAAGGCCCCGGATAAGTGGGCAACTTCAATTGAATGTAAAAGGACATTCTGGCCGTAACTTGTTCTAAATTTTAGCCGACCTAATAATTTTATGAGTTTTGGATCCAAGCCCACGATTCCTATGTCATAAACAGCCGCTTCTCCGGCTTCTTGCATTTGTTTTTCAATTTCATCTTGAGCCCTTTTAACTTCTGCTTCAATGCGAACCGGCTGAATTCTTCCGTCGCGAATTAGATTCTGAAGAGCGGTTTTAGCAATCTGACGCCTCACCGGATCAAAGGCAGAAACAACTACTACTTCCGGTGTATCATCAACTAATACCTCAACCCCGGTTAATCTTTCTAAGGTTCTAATGTTTCTCCCTTCTTTTCCAATAATTCTCCCTTTGGTTTTATCGTCTGGCAGAGAGATAGTGGTTGTCGTCAACTCCTGGGATTGAGGAATAGCTAATTTCTGCATGGCTATAGCCAGCAGTTCTTTAGCTTTCTCCTCAAATTTCTCCCAGCCTTGTTTCTCTAGGTTTCTAATCTTTTCTAAGACCTCTTCTTGGTATTCTTGCTCTAAATTTTTAAGAAGCTCTTGTTTCGCTTGTTCTCTGGAAAAACCAACTATTCTCTCTAATTTTTCTTCTACTTCTTTTTTAGAATTTTCTAAATATCTTTTTATCTCACGTAGTTTTTCTATCTTTTCTCTCAGCCCCTCCTCTCTTTCCTCTAAATTAACGAATTTTTCATCCAAAGATGCTCCTCTTTTAAGTAAAAGCTTTTCTGCTCTAAGAAGTTCTTGCCTTCTTGATTCTTCTTTCTTTTGGGCTCTTGCTAAAACTAAATGGGCCTTGGCTTGAGAATTTTTGATAATTTTCTCTGCTTCGTTCTTGGCCCCGAGAATTTTCTGCTGTAATTTTGCCTCGATGGTCCCTGCTCTTCTCTTGGCAATGGACTGACGAGCATAGTAACCTAAAAAAGACCCAAGGGCTATAGCCGTAGCCCCTAAAAGCACTAATAAAATCTGGTTCATAATTTTTTGTAAATCTGACCAGAGAAACTAATTTATCCTTGATAGAGAATTTATCTATACTCCCTGATTGGACAAATCTTGCTTGAGAAACACAGGAGCCCAAAATCTTCCTGTTATCAGGTTGGCTGCAAAAATAGGCCTTGCTCCGTGGACTTGTAATTTGCATGTTCTGTAAGGTAAGATAAGGATTTCTCAGATTAGTTTTATTCTCCAATAAGATCCACATATTTTACTTTTATTTTCTTCAATTCTATCTTATAAAAAGTTTTTACAATTGTCAATCAAACCTGCTATCAAACGACCTTAGAACTCGTCGGGTACATAGGGTACAGTTAATACCCATCCATTGGCAAACAAAGTCGGATTTTGAATCTTAAAACTGCTCGGTCTCCAATGAGTGAGCAGTTGCATTTTGTGATAACAAAAATCGGTTCTTTAATTTTTTATTTATTTTCAAAAGAAAAAAACCAGAAAGCGAGCGCGCTGCTCTCTGGTTTTGGATTTCATCTTTTAATCACCCTTTTTAATATCTGGATTGTCGCTCGTCCTAATCCGATCATAATTCACCTCCTTCCTTGTTCTTTTTCTTTCTTCCGGGGAGAGAATCTTCTCTCGTAGGTTCTCAGACCCCTAAAAAGGGTGACTGTCACCCACTGTTTTCGTCCTTTCGCCTGTCCGCCGAGACATCGGCGTAGGCGAGGACTCATCAGCTCGGATACACATCCGAGGAACAGGGGGAAGTTTTTTTAAAAAACTTTCTAAGAAAACTTCCTAAAAAACTTTTAAACTAAGTAAAGAACTGCAAAGTACAAAAGATTCTTAATCATATCGGCAGTAGTACAACCAGGGGCGGACCTGTACGGTCCACCCCTGGGTCAAGCAACCTTAGGCCTTTGTGTACAACCGACAGGTCGGCCGTTACGGCACCATTGGAACGATGATCAGCCCGTCAATGATCATCTGCCGCGCTCCGATGACCAACGCTCGCACCGTCTCCGGCAGGGGGACCGTACTTGTACGCACGTGATCAGGTACCAGGAAGCAGATCCCGGCTACGCCCTCGGCGAGTCCGAACTCGTGCGTCCCCGGCTTGAACACCCCTTTGAGCGCGGAGAGTACCGCCGCGTAGGTCGCAGTATCTATCCCCTTGATTGAGCTGGCGACGATGTGGACGGGAGCGACATGTGCCTTATCGACATCGACTCCTATGGCGAGCTTATCAAGTAAGACGGCGGCATCGAAGACGCCCAGATTCGTCTTCCCGGCCGGGGGGAAGATGATATCTGCTCCGCGACCGTAATGGGCGAGTGCATGTTCCTTGCCGGCAGCCGGATCACCGAATGTCCCGGCATAACTCACATCGACGATGACATTGGGGTTGGCCCACTTCGCTCCGGCCACGAACCCGGCCTGGAAGCGTCGGATGATTGGTACATCCATTCCGCCGACGAAGCCGACTCGCCCGGTCTCGGTCATCATCCCTGCCAGTACGCCGACAAGAAAGCTCCCTTCGTTCTCGCGGAAGATTAACGAGCTGACGTTCGGCAGATCGACGACCGCGTCCACGATGACGAAGTTTTGATCGGGGAACTCCGCGGCGACGATGTAGAGGGCGTCCTTCTGCAGGAACCCGATGGCGACGATAACCCTATACTCGCCGGCGACGGCGAATTCCCGCAACAGTCCTTCGAAATCGCCGATCCATACCGGGTCCACAACATCGATCTTCGCGCCCATCTCCTCCGCTGCCCACCTGGCGCCGAAGAAGACGAAGTCGTTGAAGCTCTTGTCGCCCAATCCGCCAATGGAGGTCACCACTCCTACTTTCTCCCCCGCAAAGGCGGAGAATCCGACTGACAACAGCACCAAACTCATCGCTGCTACAACGAACATTCTGCTCCACTTGCACACGATACCCTCCATCACTTCCTCTGCCTATTACAGGCAGGACAATTACGGGTGGAAAAACTGCGTACCCAGTTGTGATTTACCCACTTGCAATTGTCCCTTTTTCACCTCCTTGAATGAAATATATCATATACCAATGCCGATGTCAAGAAAAATTATGAAAATTTTATTAATAATTTTTTTCCAAAATAAAAAAGGCGCTGGGCTCACGCTTTATTTTTAGGAGGTAACGCTCCCGCTCCAGAGACGTACTGCAAGGTACCCATTTTCTAGACAGGTTGCCTTTTCATAGATTTCTAACGGGGTTCACCCCGTTAGAAGTTTTAGGTAAAAAATAATTTTGTGAAATTATTTTTTACAAACCTCTGGCAAAATAAATACGTAATTCTTATTCTTACTCAATATCAAGACATTACTTTATCCGCAAACTTCTAACGGGGTCAAATTCCGAAAAGATAGTAAGTCCCGAGCAGAAATAAAATAATTGCCTGGGCTAAAGTGGCGTAAGTAACAAATTTGGGAGAAACCATCCAAAGCCGCATAGTAAAGACAGCGACTAAAAAAACAGCAATTTCGTCAAGCATGTAGAAAAGAACAAACAGGGTTATATATGGAAGAGCCAAGAGACCGGTTATTTGGGCTTGGGCTAAAATACCGGTAAAAATAACCGGCACCACCGCG
>CAZUDS010000021.1:0-9704 GCA_964619425.1 uncultured Candidatus Saccharibacteria bacterium | reverse complement strand
GAAATGCCTCGCCAAGAATAAATCTCGCAAAATTAGGGCGGAATAGCGCACGAGGAAGCGAAGCGACCGAGTGCCTATGTGCCCAGCGAAACTTTTCTGGCAGGACACAGACAAAAAAGCCGGCAATTTGCCGGCTTTTTTGTTTGCCTAAGCCGAGTATTTCCCACTTTTTTTAAGCACACCATAGAAAATTGATTTCTCTACCCTTTTGGGATAGAATAGGGCTAGGTGGCTGTCGGCGAAGTAACTGAATAGCTTTAAGTGTTCCAGTTTAGCGAACTTAGTTTTGGCCAGGTAGCCAAGTAGCTAAGGCGAGGGTCTGCAAAACCCTTAGACGCGGGTGCAATTCCCGCCCTGGCCTCCTAAATTTTAATATGAATATGATGGTAATGAAAAATTCTCAAAAAATTAAAGAGGTTTTAGATAAAGGAGTGGAAGAGGTCATTATTTATGAGCATTTGAGAAAGAGGTTGCTTAACGGAGAGAAATTAAGAATTAAGTATGGTATTGACCCAACAGGAGCCATTTTACACTTAGGCCATGCCGTTTGTTTGCTTAAATTACGGGAATTCCAGGACTTAGGCCATCAGATAATTTTTTTGATTGGCGACTTCACAGCTCGCATTGGCGATCCAACTGGCAGAGTAAAATCTAGGCCGTCTTTATCTATAGCCCAAATAATGAAGAATATGAAGCACTATCAAAAACAGGCCTCAAAGATTTTAGATATGGATAAAACAGAGGTGCGTTATAATTCAGAATGGTTGGATAAGATGAATCTTAAAGATATGATGCTTCTTAGCACTCAAGTTACTTGTGGTCAAATATCTGCCCGGGCTGATTTTAAGAAGCGCCTTGCCAAGGATGAAGATTTTACCTTAGAGGAGTTTTTGTACCCCGTGTTACAGGCCTATGATTCTGTGGCGCTTAAAGCCGATATTGAGTTGGGAGGCACGGATCAAAAATTTAATATGTTGTTCGGTCGGAGAATTCAAAAAAGATACAACCAAGAACCGCAGGACGTTATAACCTGTCCCTTATTAATGGGCTTAGATGGCAGGAAGATGAGTAAATCCTTAGAAAATTATATTGGAATTTCTGAAGAATCGAATAATATGTTTGGTAAAATTATGTCAATAAATGACAAAATAATACCATCTTATTTTGAATTAGCCGCCCGTTTGTCCCCAAAAGAAATTAAAGAGGGATTAAAACTTAAGCCACGGGAAGCCAAAACGCGATTAGCCAAAGAAATTGTTGCTATATATTACGGAAAGAAAGCGTCTCTAGAGGCCGAAAAAGAATTCAACCGGGTTTTTAAGGAGAAAAGGACGCCTTCCCGGATTAAAAAAGTGATGATTAGAGAAAAAGAAATTCATCTTTTGGATTTGTTAGTAAAGACAGAATTAGTCGTCTCAAGGGCAGAGGCCAAGCGCCTTGTTTTGCAAGGAGGCGTAAAAATAGATGGCAAAGTCCAAAAGGACTGGCAAAGACCAATAAAAATAAAAAAGGACCTGGTTTTACAGGTTGGCAAAAGAAAATTTGTGAATTTAGTTAGTCAATGAAATGTGCCCAAACGATCAAAGCCCCCGCCTAAGCAGTGGGGGCTTTGAATTATAGTCCTTATTCTTCTTCGTCTTCATCTTCGTCTTCTTCTTCTTCATCTCCTGCTGGAGGGGTTACTTCTCCTTCTCCTTCTTCGTCTTCGTCTGCATCGCTGACAAATAAGGTTTCACAAGTATCTTTTTTGTAAATCATAGTTTTTAAGGTTTATCCGCAATTTTAATTACCTTTTGCGACCTTTAGCCACCTCTCTTAGGGTGGCTTATAGGTCAATTATAGTTTTTCAAAGAGTCCTGTCAAGGATTTTTTCCCCAAGAGCAGCGAACAACAGATAGCAATACTGAGAGCATCAGCTATATCGTCTGGCTTGGGAATCTCTTTTAAGTCAAGTAAGATCTTAACCATTCTTTGAACCTGTTTTTTTTCAGCCCGTCCATAACCAGTTATGGCTATTTTTGCTTGTAGAGGAGTGATTTCATAAACCGGCACCTTTTTTTGAGCGGCTGCTAACAAAATAACACCCCTTGCTTGGGAAACTGGCAGGGCTGTCTTTAAGTTCTTAAAAAAATAGACACTTTCTACGGCTAAGGCCTTTGGTTTCCACTCCCGAATGAGTCGCAACATTTCAAGATAAATCTTTCTTAGTCGCTTTTCAGGCGGCCAAGAAGGGTCGGTTTTAATCAATCCATAATCTAAATACCTAAGTCTATTTTGGATTTTGGATTTTGGATTTTGGATTTTCCTAACCAGTCCAAATCCTACTTTGGCTACTCCCGGATCTATGCCCATGATGATCATGTTTATAAAATGTATTTCTTAATTATCTGAAGGGTCGCAGAGTTTTTAGTTCCAATTAGGGTTATTCTTGGCATACTTTAATTTTGCGACCCTTCTTATAATGGTCAGGTGGGCTCAAAAACTCTTCGAATTTTTCTTTTGTATTGTTTTTTAAGCCGTACGTTTTATGAAACTCCATATTGCATTTTTTACAAAGGGTAATTCCATTTTCAATCGAGGTCCGTAATTCAAGAAAATCAGCAAAATTATAAAGATGATGTGAAACCAATTTGCCTCCCTTCTTTCCGCATTTTTGACAGCTCCAATTGTCTCTAGTGAAGACGGCTTCTCTCCATAATTTATATTCTAAGGCTTTTCTAATTTTTTCGTTTTTAGGAGTAATTCCACCCTTCCAATTTGCGTGATTTTCTCCTCTTTGATTAAAATGTGGTTTTCCTTTCTTTGCTTTACTTATTTTTCTCCTTATTTCTATTTTTTTGGCCGGGTTCTTACTTCCTTTATGCTGACTTTTTTTAAACTCTGTCTTGGGCGAACGACGTCTTCCCTTGAGGAGCTTACTTAATTTTCTTTTTGTTTCTTCCGGCATTTCTTGTCCTTTATTCCAGGGCCTGCGGCCCCTAAGATCCTTGCTTAATTTTCTTTTTGTCTCTGCTGACATTTTCTTTCCTTTAGTCCAAGGAACGTTTCCTTTCTTAAACCACCCCTTGCTTACCTTTTTTCTCCATTCTTCAGAATAATCTATTTTCCAATATGGTTTATACCCCTTCTTAAATTCAGTTTTAGGAGAATAATGTTTTCCCTTCTTGGTTTCGCTCATTTTCTTTTTAGCTTCTTCCGGGTGCTTGGATCCTTTTAGCATTTTATTTTTTAATAAATTTATGATTTACGCGATTGAATTTTTTCGCTCGGCAACCAACTTTTGAAAGTACCGATAGTCGCCTTGCCCCAGCGGCAAGGCGCTATCTAAATTCTCGGCGATTTCTCCGCCTGCGAGCGGAACCATGCCAAATCGCCTGCGAAATTTACTTTCAAAAGTTGTTACCTCGCTCAATCGCGTAGGTCCTAAAATTATCTTTTACTTGCTTAATATAAAGGATCGCTATGGTTTCAGGTTCGAGTATATTTCCTGCACCGTCTCTGATTCATCTAAGGCCTCAAAGAGTTTTTGACATTTTTCTTTATCTTTTTCTGGCAGTCCAATTTCTTCTTTTGCCACCCAATCCAAGCTGGCTGATTCAATTTTTAGACCTTGGGCCTCTAAACTTTTTTTGACTCTTTCTAAATCCTCAACTTTTGTGTAAATCTCAAGAGCATTCTCGTCTCGCCAGCAAAAATCTTCAGCCCCGGCATCAATCACTTTTAACTCAAGCTCCTCTCTATTTGTATATTTGTAATCATTTGTAATTTGTATACTTGCTACGCCTTTTCTTTCAAAAAGCCATTGCATTGAGCCCGTATCAGCTAATTTGCCGTTATGTTGCACAAGAATTTGCTTAATCTCTCCCAAAGCCCTATTTTTATTATCAGTAATACCTTCAATAATAATGGCTATTCCCCCTGGTCCATAGGCCTCGTAGGCAACGTTTTCTAATTTTACGTCCTCTAACTGGCCGGTCCCCTTCTTGATGGCTTTTTCAATATTCTCCTTAGGGAGATTAAATTGCTTGGCTTTTTCAATAGCAAGACGGAGGGTTGCGTTAGTTTTCAAATCGCCTCCTCCTTCTTTTGTAGCAACCGAAATTTGTCGAGAAAGCTTTGAAAAAACTTGCCCCCTTTTTTTATCGCTGGCTTCTTTGGTGTGTTTTATGCTTTTCCAATGGGAATGGCCTGACATACTCTTTACTTTAATTTTAGCTTAAATTTTTGTTTTTTCCAATTTTCTTTTTGAGAATTAAGATCATTACTCCTGAAAAAACGGCAATAACTATGCCGATTAACAAAATCAACAAAAAATTAGAGGATTTAGGTAAATACCTTTCTTGCTTTTGCTCAAATATTTGGCTGACAGCGGCTAATCCTTTTTCCTTTTCTGAGAAAGGTTCTTTTTGCTGTCCCCTGACCTCGGGAGACCTTTCTTTTGTTTCTTTTGGTTCAGGAATAATATTTTCCTTACCCGGGGTTAAAGTGGGACTCCAGAGCCATTGGGAGCCGAGCCGGTTAAAAGATTGGGCTCGGGCCGCCTTGGAATAATCTAAAGAATCTATTATTACACCATTTGGTAGCACCAACTTTAAGCCGTCGCCGCCATTATTTAAGGTAATTTTAGTAGTAGGACGGAAAAGAACTGCAAATCCCTTTGCTTTAATGGTTGCTCCTTCAGAGAAAGTGAAATTTTTGGTTCCGCCAACGCTATCGCTTAACTGCCAGCCCGAAATATCAACTTCAAAATTATTTTGATTAAAGAGCTCAATCCATTCTTCTTCAGCATCTGGACCTTCAGGCGAGGGCAGGATTTCATTGATAACAACGCCTGAGGGATATTCTTTTATGGTTTTTTCTCTTTTTTCCGGAAATGGCAAAGAACTGTTTTCTACCGTTTGCTTGTTCTGTGGTATTTTTTGGGGCAGTGGTTCTTCCTTTGCTGGCGAGGGCAACGCTTGCTCCATTTCTTGTATTAGGAGTAACTCTTGAGCGCTGCTATTCTTAGCTTTTGGCGTACCTCCTGGCTCTTGGCTATTTTGCCAGTTGCCCTCTTCGTTACCGAGCAATAGAGAGTCCTTTCTTTCCATTGTTTGCTTTGTCTTATTGTCGCCAGCGAACCAGCCACTAAGATAGCGAATTTCATCAATCACCACACCGTTATTATCTTTTAACTGCAAGTGTTCTCCGCTATTTTTCAAACCACGGCCGCCCCAGCCACTGGGCTCCTGGCTAGCAGGGATACCAGGCACTGTTGCGTCATCTGTCCTTTCAATAAGATAATATGATTTTGCCTCAATTATTCCGGTTAAGGGTTCAATTAAGATTTTTCCTCCTGCTTCGTATAGTCCCCAGCCCCCAAGATTAATGTCTTTAGTAGTATTATTGTAAAGCTCAATCCATTCATCGTGAGGAGAGTTTTTTGTTCCCATCCAGGCAATTTCATTGATTACAACATCTAAAGGGGCGCTTGCCGAGGCAGAGAAGGCAAGAGAAAGAAGCAACAAGGAAAAAAATAATAGAAGAGACATATTTTTCATCAATTTCAATTTAGCAGATAAAGGGATTGCTGTCCACCAATCAAAAAAGCCCATTCCTGGACATTATATCTATTTCACCGATCGCCTCATGGTCTCGCCTACTTTTTATCAGTCTCTGCACATAGGCGAAATTTTTGAAGAAAATTTTGCCTATGTGCTTTAATCAATTTTAAGAATTTTATATTGGACTTTGCCCGCCGGAGTTTTAATTTTTATGATCGCTCCAACCGGTTTATTCAAAAGAGCTTTTCCTATGGGAGATTGATAGGAAATTTTTCCTTTCCTTGGATTAACTTCTTCTGTTCCCACAATTTGAAATCTCTGTTCTTGATTGTTAAAACCAACCGAGACCATTGAGCCAATTTCAACTTTACTAGTTTCTTTTTTCTTTTTAATAACTTTGGCTCTCCGGGTAATTTCTTCTAATTCCAAAATTTTACCTTCTAAAAAGGCCTGAGCTTCTTTTGTTTCTTGATAGGCAGCATTTTCGCTCAAATCACCAAAAGAGGCGGTCTCTTTTAATCTTTCAGCTATTTCTTTTCTTTTGAATTTCTTTAAATAATCTAATTCTTTTTTTAATTTTTCTAATCCTTCAAGGGTAAGATATTTTGTCATAATTTTCCTCAAACAATGAATTTATTACTCATTAAAAGCATAACACATATAACGCGGCCGCTGTATAGTTGTTATCAATAGAATATTCGGTTTCCGATACAAAAACATATGCGTTCACTTCATCCGCGCCTATCCGCTGATTTGCCCCGTTAGAGAATCGTTTTGTTTGTTTGCTTGTTATTATAACGCTTTTGGATAAATAAGGTCTGTTATTTTAACCTATCCTGCTGTTCTCTAACGGGGTTTACGCTGATAAGTAAGGCATTCCTTTTCAATCAGCGCCTATCAGCGTTAAAAAGTTAATCAGCGTTATATCAGCGTATCGACCCCTCGTGTTGTCCCAAAAACTAAAAATGGGGAAATTTTCCCCATCTTTAGTGAGGGGGGGGTGGACTCAACAAACTTGGCTTATCTTAAGGTGACTTAGGACATTTTATCACTGCGCAATTAACCTCCTTTGTCTGAGAACCTTGTCCTTTTGAGCATAATAGCTCTCACCCCCTCGTTTCTAATAATAGACAAAATAAAAATGTCTGTCAAGGGGATGTATCTTATTTTCTTCAGGGGAGAATTTTATTATATCGGAAACTGAAAAATCAAGTCCGAAGCACCGCAGATTTTTCAGATTTTCCGATTAAGCCCGCTCTACCCCGCCCTCTATGCTCATAGAATAAAGATTAAACAAAGAGACTTTAAATTAAACTTGATTTACTCGCATAACCAAAATTCAATGCGCTTAGAGGGCGGGGTTAGGGCGGAATAGTGCGAAAATTTCTTTCAGAAATTTTCGCCTATGTGCTCGAGGGTCCTGTTTTTGTCTGTCAAGTAATTTTGGGCCCATAGTTTAACGGTAGAACGCTACATTTGCAATGTAGGAGCGGCAGTTCGATTCTGCCTGGGTCCACCAAAGTTGATTAGTTGCCTCGCTCAGGGCTTCGCTTCGGAAGCGGACGGGCAAAAAATTCCTATTTCGTAATTCAAGGCCTATTATCTAATTTTCTTAACACCATTGCGAAGGCAAAAGAATCTCTGGCTTGTTTTCCTTCAATCCTTTCAGAGGGAAAAAGAAGATTGCCTTTTTCATCTAGCGTAGAGTATTCAGAAACCTGGATATTCTTTTCTGGTATTCCTACCTTAATTAAGGATAACTTAATGGCTTTGCCTGTGTCTAAAAAGTAATGCCCTTCCTTTCTTTCATTCTTTTTGAAAAGAGCATTGATTTCTTCTTGACTATAAACACAGGATCCGTCTAATGAAGCGTTACAGAATTCTTCGTATACCTTTTTATCAACTTCAAATTTTTCACCATTCGCGTAAGGACCAATGATAGCAAGTAATTGCTCGGGCTTTGAGCTGTAGGTCTCCTGCATTTTTTTAACTCCTTTCCAGGAAATTTGTTTTGCTGTCCCGCGCCACCCGGAATGAAAGACCCCTAGGGCATGATTTTCAGGGTCATATATTCCAACAGGAGCGCAGTCAGCGGACGTTACCATAAGAGGAATTTCTTCAAGATTAGTAATCATTCCGTCGGCAATTATCTTTGCTCTTTCTTTTCTGGCTTGTTGGAGATATTCAATATCAACAACCGTTATTTTATCTCCGTGCTCTAATCGAGATTTTTCTATGTTACGAACATCTACTCCCGGCGCGATTCTCCTAAGAAATTCTCTTAAAATCCTGCCTGCCCCAAGTTTGATTATTCTTGTTTCCTTGCTCTCCTCGGAAAATTCCTTATCAAACCTATCGGGATCGGCCGTTATTCGTATTTTGGCCTCCTTTCTATTAATTATTTCTTTCAATTTTTTCGTGGTCGCGCCAACTCCTAAAATTCCCTCTTTTATGTATTTTCCAAAGATAGAAGGAATCCATATCCCATTCTCAATTTTTTCCTCGTACTGACACAACTTTTTTTCACTTTCTTCAGTAATTTCTCCCCCCTCTTTTGTTTCCGCTCCGTCCTCGCTTGAAAATGGTTGTTCAGGTAATGACGTTTCTCTTGTTTTATACATAATAAAAAATAAATTTAACAATTGATCCGATCTTTCTAACTCTATGTTAGCATAAATTCCTAAGATTAAAAAACACCGGTCAGATAAAAGACACGGGTCAGACCTGTGTTAAAAATCTCCTATTTTTGTTAAAATTAGCTTGATTCGAAGTATGTTCGAAGCCGGGATCTGAACATTAGGAAGTTCTCTAACGGGGTTTACTTTTTATTCATTAGGGATTACAATTGAATCAGATTAGAGGAAATATCTAAAAAGCGCAATTCAATGAAATTCTCTCTTAAATTCAAGATTGGTTTTGTTTTGATATTTTTAATTTTTCTTTTAATAAATTTCTTCGGTTTTTCCCGGCCCATTAGAAATTTTTTTTATTTTATTGCCACTCCTATCCAAAAAGTTCTTTGGCAGGGTGGAGAAGCAATCACTAATTTTTTTGATGTCTTTTTAGAAATAAGGGGCTTGGAAAAAGAAAAAGAATTGTGTCAATTAGAAAAGGAAAAGCTTTTGTCTGAGGCAGTCCTGGCAGAAAATCTAAAGGAAGAAAACAAAACCCTAAGAGAGGCGCTGAATATTAACCTGCGAGAAGAATTTAAGCTGGTCTTTGCCGAAGTAATTGGCTTAGATGCAAAAACCGACACCCTTTTTATTGATAAAGGCAAGGCAGATGGCCTCTCAGAAGAACTCGCTGTTATTACTGGTTCAAGGGTCTTGGTAGGAAGAGTTTCGGAGGTCTATTCCCGTCGGGCTAAAGTAATGATTCTTTCACACAAGGAAAATTTCCTCCCAGCAAGAGTATTCCAAAAACAAACATCGGGAATTATTAGAGGAAAGGCCGGGCCAATCCTTTCTTTTGAAAATTTACCCAGAGGGGAGAAGATTTCAGAAGGCGACATCGTGGTAAGCATACCCCTGATGGAGATTTATCCAGACGGTCTCTTAATTGGTGAAGTTCTTCAGGTTAAGAGTTCAGACATTGATCCTTTCCAGACGGCTCAAGTTCTACCTTTTTTTGACATTAATAAAATATCTCATTTATTTGTTATTAAAGAATTTTAATGCTAAAAGGATTGCGAAAAAAGGACTTTTTGATTATAATTCTTTTCTACTTCCTCGCCCTTATTCAAAGCAGTTTTCTAAGTCATTTTGCCATTAGGGGGGTTTCGCCAAATCTTATTTTAATTACTGTTTTACTTTTCTGTCTTTTTGAAAGCCCGGAGGGTTCCCTGGGGAAGTCCTCAGGTTTTTCAGGAGGTTTTTTCTTAGATGTTTTTAGCGCTTCTCCTCTTGGGACAGCCACTTTCAGCTTGTTTTTTACTGCCTTTATTTCAAAAAAAGTTTTGCAAGACCTTAAAAAAATTGATTTTCCTTTCGTCTTCTTATTCTTTGTTTTGGCCGTCTTACTTTTTGAGCTTTTGGCTCTGTTTTTCAGTTTTGTTTTTGGCATTGCCTTAGAGGGCTTAACCCCTTTAAGGGTTCCTTTGGACTATAGCATACCCATTGCTTTAATTTATAATTCTCTTTTAGGTCTTGGCGGATTTTTTCT
>CAZUDS010000020.1:0-9734 GCA_964619425.1 uncultured Candidatus Saccharibacteria bacterium | reverse complement strand
CTTTGGCAACCTCAAGCCCTATTCGGGCACTGCCTCGCAAGCATTGAACAAAGAACTTTTTTTGCTTGAAGATTCTTCTTAAATAGGAGAGCAAAATTAGAGCGGGCTTAATCGGAAAAACTGAAAAATCTACGTCCTTCGGACTTGATTTTTCAGTTTCCGATATAATAAAAAACCCAGCACCTTAGGAAGTGCTGGGAGAGTTCTCTCTTTTCTATCTTTTAACTCTCTTGCTATCTGTCTTTCTCTCTATCTATCTTTCTATTTTTTGGGCTCTTTCTTTTTGTTGAACATTTTTTATGTTAGTTTTTTATTTAAAAATATGCAAATAGTCGACCTCCCCTATTTGCGAGAAGTTTTAAAAAAGTTTTATTATTCTATATTCTATTTTTTCACTTTTAAGAACTATGTCAAGTGTGAATAATTTTTATCTCTTCTTCCAAGGCAATACCGAATTTATTTTTTACTTCTTTTTTAATTAATTTTATTAGTTTTATTACGTCTTTTGCCTGGGCTCCGCCTAAATTAACAATAAAGTTAGCATGCTTTTCAGAAATCTGAGCCCTGCCAATTCTTTTTCCTTTGAGACCAGCTTTTTCAATCAAAAAACCAGCTGGAATAATTCCTTCCTTGTTAAATTTTTTAAGTTCAGGAAATTGAGTTAATAATTTTTGATTTTTGATTTTTGATTTTTGATTTTTAAATATGCTTCCTGCTGAAGGAAATTGAAGCGGCTGGGTTTGTTTCCGATAAGTTAAATGTTCTTTAATTCTTTTCTCAATTTCTGATTTTTTGCCTTTTTGTAGTTGGAGTTCTGCTGAAAGAATTATCAAATTAGAATTGCGTGTAAAGATGCTATCTCGATAACCGAATTTATAATCTTCTTTTTTATAATTTTGAATTTTGCTGCTTGCTCCCCGTAGGGTTGATTTAGAATTTTGAATTTGGAATTTGTGATTTGGAATTTCCAAAACTGTAACGGATTCGGTTATATCAGCCATTGACTTTCCAAAAGCTCCCGCATCCCCCCTAATCGCTCCTCCAACCGTGCCTGGAATCCCGGCTGCCCATTCCAAACCGGTTAAATTATTTTTAAGAGCTAATGTTAAAACCTCACTTAATAATATTCCTGCTTCAACTTCAATAATTTTTAATTTTTGATTTGTATTTTTGATTTTTGCTGTCAAAGACTCCCCGTAGGGTCCTTTTTGATTTTTGATTTTAATGACCAATCCCCTAAATCCCTTATCTGAAACTAAAACGTTGCTTCCTCCACCCAAAACAAAAAAAGGCAGGCCCTCTTTCCTTGCCCACAAAACAGCCTTTATTAGCTCCTCTCTTGTATGAGCAACGAAGAAATACTTTGCCAATCCCCCGATTTGAAAAGTAGTAAAAGGGGCTAAGAGAACATCTTTTTGGATACCAGATAATATTTTTTTAATATTGGTAGAGTTCATCAAGCTTATTTCAATCAAACTTATTTCAATGCTTTCGTTTCTGTCTATCAATAAGTAACCCGAGACATTTGTTCAATGGTGCAGGGCGCAATAATCTAAAACAGCATAGATGCTTAAGAGCCGGGGGAGTTTACTCCAGTTTATGACTTGATGAGTGCTACCCCCCGACTCAGTTTCATTATACAGGTTTTCAAGACCCCGGGCAATAGATACGGGGTATGTCTATGAGGATAGACATTAATTACCAACATTATTTATCAGCGCTATTTATCTACTAGAGAATATAAAACAAGGCACATAGGCACTCGGTCGCTTTGCTCCCTCGTGCGCTATTCCGTCCCCCACCTTTTGTTCGTATTCAAAGCTAAAAATAAAATTATTTTTTTAATCTTCTTTCAATAAAAAGCAAAAGGTGGGGGCGGGCTTAATCGGAAAATCTGAAAAATCTGCGGTGCTTCGGACTTGATTTTTCGGTCTCCGATACAAGCACATAAGATGGGGGCGGTAGAAAGCAAAAACCCTCGCTCGAGTGAGGGTTTTTGCCGTCAAAAATGGAGCTTCGTTAAAAAAATTAACGAATTCTCACACTCATCGCTTTAATATTAACGGATTCAAGACGGCTTGTCAAGGCACGACATGTTCAGTGTTCAGATCCCGGCTTCGAACGGCTACCTAGGAGGAACCTCCATCCATTCAGGCAAAACGGCCTGAACATTAACTGTCTTTTGAATAGAGCAGGTATAACCACTGGAATCAGTAACTCTTAGGGTTACCTGTTTTGGGCCAGTGGTGCCAAACGAAACAGTTGGATTTCGTTGAGAGGAATTAGCAGGATTACCGTTTTCAAAAGTCCAGGACCATCTTGTTATAGTAGCTCCCTCATGAATAATTGATTGGTCAGTAAATACAACTACTTCGTTAACGGTTGGACTTGGAGGAGCCCAAGTAAAATCAGGTCGAGGAAAAGAATGTCGAGGGGTGGTAAAGGAAGGGCCTATGCTCCACTTAGAAACAATATCTTTTTGGTCCCAAACCCTGACTCGCCAATAATAGGTGGTATTATAGTTTAAAACCCCCAAGGGAATACCATAGGAATTAGAACGAGATATTATTTTTCTTGGATCACGAATTAAAGAAGCAAAATCAGGACTATCATCTATTTGAACTTGATAAGCGGACTGAGAATCCCCTGGGATGGGATCATTAAAAACCCAAGATAAAATAGCGGCTGGTCCGGAAAGGCAATAATCTGTCTGGATAACCTGAAGATTAGCCGGCGCTAGTGGCGGCTGCTCTATAGTGGCCCGTTGATAAACAATCGCCCACCGCCAATGCGCATGCCAATGGGTTCCTGAATATTGGACATAAAAACGAACCGGACCTGAAAATTCTAAATCATCAGGAATAATAAAGGACTTATCAAATTCAATCCAGTAGGGATCTGCTCCAATTAAAACATCAGAAGGATAAACTGTGCCTAATTTATGAATTCTATCTTCAGGTATTGTTTTTAAATCTAATACAGCGACATCCCTACACGCCATCGCATTTTGAACACATCCATCGCCATCAGGATCAAACGTTGGGTGTCTCAAATAATAAGTGGTTAACGCTCCACAACAATCAGCGCAACAGTTTCTCTTTGTCAGGGGTATATCTTCATCTGTGGTAATGAAAAACGTAATTTTATTGTGAAATAAACCATCAGCGCACATAGTTATCTGGAACGCTCCTTGAAAATTTATCACGTCTCCAGGTCTATATGTCCGATTAGGCAAGGGACGATTAAAAAGCGCTGTTGTGCCGCCAGAAGGCCAGGTTTCAATCATAACAGCGGCTAAAATAGTATTAGCCGAAAAAAGCCCGGCTCCTAATAAAAACAGCCACAAAAACAGGGCTAATAAAGATTTTTTCATATTTTGTTTTTTATCTTTGATGTTTTTAAGGTAATAAAAAACGATTGTTGCCAAAGCAACAAAAACAACAAAGGCAAGGATTAATCTTGCGTATCTTTCAAAAAAATCAACCCTTTCTTGTTTAGCAGGGGGCTCTATTTCCTCAAAGGGCAGGGCTTGAAATTCATATCTATCAAGAACTTCATTTTTTCTTTCAATACGAGTGACCACTTTGGGGTTATCAACATTTTCTTTTATTGGCACATCAATAGTTATTTCGTCAACCTGAAGTTTTGCTGCTTTTCTCGTTTCACCAACAACCCGGCCTTCTTGATTAAACAGTTCAACCATAATTATTCCTTCATCACCTTCTATTCTGTAATCGGCGGGGCCGGTAAGTTGAACCCGAATTTTTGCTGTTTCTCCTTGTTGATAGAGGGGTTTATCAAGATTAACAAATAAAATCTCAGCATCTTCTAGGCCAGAAATTATCCAGCGAAAAGCAATAGTGTTTGAAACCCGCGTTTCGGTTTCAGTGTCATAGAGGGTAATCACGCTCACATGCGTCTGGGGCCTTATTAATAATGGTAAAGAAAGTTGTTTAGTAATTTTCTCGGCTGGCGCCAAAATAATGCTTTCCCCTTTTTGTTCTTGTAAGACCTGGCCGCCGATATTTCTGTGATAAGTTAAAGCTTTTATAAAAGCAGAAATAGTAAACTTGGACTCATTGGTAATATCAAAACTAACCTCTGGAACCTCGCCCGGCTCATAATAGACCCCGCCCCCGGGATGAAATTTCTCTCCGTCTTTAACTATCCAATGATTATTTATGGTTAAAAATTTACCATCTCCACCAACCTCAATAAGCTTATCAATCCAGGCCATTCTCCCGCCTCTTTTATTGGTTAATTGGACTCTGAATGTTAAATCGCCGGCTGGTAAGTTTGCAGGCAGGGTATAAACAAATGGCTTTGTCAATTCTTGGCCGGGCATAAGAGCAAATACCTCCCTACTTTCTTTTCCATCAACCACTCTAGCAGGAACTCCCCCAACTTCATCACTAAAAAGTTGAAAACGAAAAACCAAATCACTCATTAAAAGTGGTTCATAGTTCCATAAAGAAACCTTCCCGATAATCGCTTCGCCTGGCTGAAAGCTATGTTTCTCAAGTTGAATATCAGTAAAATAGACCTGAGGAACTAATAACGCCTGCGAAGAAGAATGGCTGTAAATAAAAATGAAAAGAGCCAAAATAATAGCCAGTAAAAATTTTATTTTTCTCATAATTGTTAGGTTCTCTCTTTGCTTAATCAAAACAAAGAATCAACCAAATTATAAAATTAATATTTTTTTAATCGCAAAGCAATTAGAGAGCTGTCCCTTCGTGCCCGGCAATCCCTTCGGATTAAGAGAGCGCAAACGCAAACGATTATTTATTCTGACAAGAATCCTCGTCTGGTTTTAATTTTAACATTTTCTAAAATTAGAAGCCAAGAAAGCTTTCCACAGCCCTATAATACCCTCTAATTCTTGCTAACTTTTTCCGTAATTTTCCAAACAATCTCTTTGATTTCTACTTCTGTAAAAGGTTGACGATGGCCTTTTTTCTTTTTGTAACGTTTTTTGGACTTGTACTTAAAAATAATGACTTTTTTAGTTTTCCCTTGACCCATTACTTTTCCTTTAACCTTGACTCCTTTAATAAAGGGGGTGCCTATTTCCAATTTCCCGTCTTTCTCCAATAATAAAACCTCGTCAAAAACGACATCTTTGCCCTTTTCTTCCTCAATTTTTTCAATTTTAATTTTTTGTCCCGGGGTTACAAGATACTGCTTTCCTCCGGTTTTGATTATTGCTAACATATGAGATTAAATATTGCCTTGCTACGGTTTACGATTTACGATTTACGATTTACGATTTACTATTTACTATTTACTATTTACTATTTACTATTTACGATTTACGATTTACGATTTACGATTTACGATTTACTATTTACGATTTACGATTTACGGTTTACGATTTACGATTTACGATTTACTATTTACTATTTACGGTTTACGATTTACGGTTTACGATTTACGATTTACGATTTACTATTTACGATTTACGATTTACGGTTTACGATTTACGATTTACTCGTCATCATCATCGTCATCGATCACGCTCTCTCCCCTTTTCAGCTGCCTTGGTCCTTCCAGTTCGGTTAATTTTTCTACTCTTTCCCCAAATAAAGATAAACGTTTTTCTGAATTGTCATAAGCCGAGGTGGCGTTTCTTAAGTGGCCCCCTAATTTCCTGAAGCCCTCCATCAATTTTCCCGCGTCCTGCTGAATTCTATTAAGCCGCCTTAAAATTTCTTGAGTTCGTCGGGAAATTTGGGTGTCTTTAAACCAGTGTTCAATAGCCCGGAGGGTTAGATAAATAGTATTGGGCGAGGTCAAGACAACTTTTTTCTTTCGGGCATATTCACTGATATCCTCGTCTCTCAGTTCAAACATTATACTGTGGAAAATAGCTTCAGCTGGAATATACATTAAAGCATAGTCAACTGTTCCCTCAGAAGATAAAATATATTTTGAGGCAATTTTATCTATATTAAGCTTTACGTCTTGGACAAACTTTTTTCGGCAAAGGTCTTTCTTTTCTTGGGGCTTTGCCTCTATCATTCTCTCAAAATTATCAGAGGCAAACTTAGCGTCAATCGGCAGCAACTGTCTGTTAGGAAGCTTCAAAACCGCATCTACCTGCTCTCCGGAAGAGAAAAGATGTTGTCTTGTATAAAATTCTTTAGGAAAGTATTCGCTCAAAATATGCTCTAAGCTTGCTTCTCCCCATTGTCCCCGGAGTTTTGGCGATCTGAAAATCTCTTGAAAGGAAGAAATATCTTTCATTGCCTCCTGAACTTGTTTTAAGTCCTCGCGAATTTGAACTGTTTCTTTGGTAAAAGAAGAAATTTGCTTGTGCATTGCTTGAGAAGTGCCATCAACGCTTCCCCTGATTTCTTTGAGCTGTCCGATCATTAAATCGGTTAATCGTCTCTCCAAGCTCCTTATCATCTCTGTCTGTGTCCGGTCAACGTTTAATTTTTTATTCAAAAAAATAAATACTATAGCCAGTCCGAATGTTACAACCAAAATGATAATAATTAAAGAAGTAAAATCGGTCATTAAACCATTCTAACATCGTCTCGCCGAAATTGCAACTTTCGGAAATGTAATTACTCACTCATTTGAAGTTTAGTCAACAGAGACCCGATCCCTGTTAGTCAACAGGGATCGGGTCTCTGATTTGTCTCTGTGATGTCGGCCTCGGCAAGGATATATCTGAAAAACGTCCTAAAAGCACTCGTTAGTTTTGCAAGCTTCAGAAGTTAATTTATTTATTAATGTACTGTCCGTAAAACCGCGGTCATGGCAATGGTTCTACGGAGAAATAAGATAAGTCAAGAGAGCAGGATGTTAAACCTCGTTGAGGTTCGGACATTCGGTACCCTGAAACTTCGTTGCCGAGCGATTATCCCAACAAAACCTGCAAGACAACGAAAAGAATATAAAACAAGAGTAAAAAGATAGCTTCTTTTTTAGTAATTTCGCGGCCGGTGCGGATGAAAAAGAAAAAGAGAAAAGCGGCTCCAACTAAAAAGATGCTGATAAGAACGAAAGGAGAGAAATCAGGGATATTGATTGGCCGCACCAAAGCAACAGCGCCTAAAACCAAAGTAGCCGGTACAACAATAGAGCCCATTAAATTTCCCAAGATCATCCAGGTTTCCCCTCTTCTAGCAGAAACAATGGCAAAATAGATTTCAGGCAACGCATTGCCCAGGCCGATAACTAAAATACCAAACAGAGACAAAGGCAAATTCATGGCTTGAGCCAAAAAAGAGACGGTTCTGACCACTCCCACTGCGCCAACCGAAAGAAGAATTATGCCCAAAATCAGTTTTAAAAAATCCTGTAAGAAAATCTTAAAACTTTTAACTAACGAAAAAGAGTCGTTATCATCATAAAGCTTTATGTATCTTTCTTTTTTGGAAAAAAGCCAGATAACGTAAAAACAAAAGACAAAAATCAGAACAGCGCCATCTCCCCTGCTTAAGGTTCCATCTAAAATTAGAAACAAAGGCAAAAGAGCAATCAAAGCAGTAAAAAGACAAGAGGCCTGGACTAAACGGCTGTCAGTAGGAAGTTTCTTAGCCACTAAGACCGCTAAAGCAATGGCTAAGGTTAAATCAACAAAATTGCCGCCAACTACGTCAGCAAAGGAAAGTTCGGGAATTCCATAAAGGGCGGCAGATATGCCGAGAAAAAAATTAGGAGCAGCAGAAGCAAAAGCAATAACAAAAAAGGCAATAATAAATTCCCGCCACCCCAAAAATTTTGCCATTCCCATCAGCGCCTTAATTAAAAGAGGACCGGCCCAAAGCAGTAAAGACAAAAAACACAAAAAAATAAAAAAATTTAATAAAATCATTGTTTAGATAGAAATTTTAAAGAAAAAAAGCACATAGGCGAAAATTTCTGAAAGAAATTTTCGCACTATTCCGCCCTAATTTTGCAAGATTTATCACTGGCAAGGCACTCGCTCGCCCTCGGCTCGCTCGGGGTTATTCACCCTCTGCCTTGCGGGAGTTAAACCAAGTTTATTCTTCTATCAGGTTAATCCTTCAACAGAACAGCAAAATTAGAGCGGGCTTAATCGGAAGATCTGAAAAATCTGCGTCCTTCGGACTTGATTTTTCAGTTTCCGATATAATGAATAATTTTATAAACAATACCCAGAAAGAAAATAAAAATTAGAAAGAAAAGAAAAAATTTAGTTGAATAAAAATTGGACTTTGTTTCTTCCCCCTGTTTTTCTTTTATCTTCAAAGACATCAAAACAATTAACAGCCCTTCTATCCCTAACATAATACCTCCAACAACGCCAACAATTTTAATGAAGTCCCGCAAGCCCAAAAAATAAAGAAAAAGGGGAAGGAAACAGGCGACAAACCAGGCAATATTTTTCTCTATCTTAAAATCATACCAAAAAATTTTCTTAAGGGTAAGGCCCAGGGCAATAAAAGAAGTAAAACAAGCTAAAATGCCAAAAAAGAAAATTAAAACCAAAACCCTGTCGGGAAAAAAGTATCGCAGGCCAGAAATAGCGTCTTTAGTCGTTAGTTCGCCTGCAATACCGGTGACTAAAATAATAAAGAAAAGATAAACTAAGGCAGAAAGAAAAATAGCCCAAAAAATAGCTTTTTTAGCTTTCTCTTGCTTGTTCTTACCCCCCAGTATCTCTGTAACTTCTGGCACTAAGGCCGCCCCCCAAAGAGAGAAAAGAATAGCGCCGTATGGCAAAAAAAGATAAATCGGTTGAAAATTAAACAAATTCTTTGGTTCTAAAAAGGGAAGGCCCTGAATCAAGAGATAAAAAAGAACTACTATAAATAAAAAGAAGGCAAAGACCTGCACCTTGGCAATGGGTTTGATACCGAAATAAATCAAAACCGCCCCGAAAGAAAAAAACAAAAGCACGGAAAACAAAACATTGCCTCCCAAAAAAGGCAAAGGCAGGGCACTAATAAAGCCGCCACCTACAACGAGATAAGCCAATAGGGCTCCCGTCAATCCCAAAATACTGGAGATAGAAGCAATAATTTCGCCTGGCTTTCCTAAATAAATTTTTGCGTAGCCTGGCAGACGATGAAATCCCTTGGTCTTTGCCACCACCCTAGCAAACAAAAGATGAACTATTAAAACAACTGTCCCTAGTGCCAGAAAATAAAAAAGCATTGTTAAAATGCCGACTTTTGCGGTTATAAAAGGGAGAGTAAGAAAGCCGACGCCAATAATGGTGCCGGCGAGAGTAAACAAGGCATAGATAAAGGTCTTTGTTGAAGTAAACCGTGAATTCATCTTCAGGGCCGCCAATTGATGAACGAATTTAGGATATCCTGGACTAATTTTAACACAGATTAGAGAATTTCTACAACCAACGTGTTAAGTCATCTAAAATATAAGTGAAATTAATCTGGCAAAACGAATCTGCGGAAATTTGATATTTGTGGAATAAATCAAATTACAAGCACCAAATTTTGAAATTCCAAATTCCAAGCACCAAATTCCAAATAAATTCCAATATCCAATATCCAATGACCGAAACTTTGATAAATTAAGAAATCCCAAGCACCAAGCACCAAGCACCAAGCACCAAATTCCAAATAAATTCCAATATCCAATATCCAATGACCGAAACTTTGATAGATTAAGAAATCCCAAGCACCAAGCACCAAATAACATTTTAAATTCGAAGCACGAAATTCGAAACAAATGCTTTTGGTTTATGGTTGTTAGTCTGGGCAGCTGGTTTGGTTAATGGTTGATGGGCTTTA
>CAZUDS010000019.1:0-10049 GCA_964619425.1 uncultured Candidatus Saccharibacteria bacterium | reverse complement strand
GCATTCGCATACTGACATTCGCGTATTGGCGTCGCTTTATGCGTGTGCCTATTCGCTAAGGCATTCGCATACATAGTAATGTAATTCGCGTGTGCCTATTCGTTAAGGCATTCGCATACTATTATTCGCGATATTCGCATGTCATTCGCGTATTGGCGTCGCTTTATGCGTGTGCCTATTCGTTAAGGCATTCGCATACTGACATTCGCGTATTGGCGTCGCTTTATTAGCGGTTGCGACCTTTAATCCTTCAATTACATTCAGGATCAATCCTTCAATTTTACTCAGGATAAACCACTCAGGATAAACCCCGGGTAGCAATCGAACGGGCCAACCCTGAGTAGCAGTCGAACGGGCTGAGTGCTAATCTGTATTATCATATTAACTAAAAAAAAACCCTTGTCAAGGGGTAGTATTAAGTCATCTAAAATGTAAGTGAAATTAATCCGGCAAAACGAATCTGCGGAAATTTGATATCTGGGGGATAAATTAAATTCCAAGCGCCAAGCGCCAAATTATAAAACTCAAATGTCAAAGCCAAAATGTCAAATCAATGTCAAATGACTAAATGTCAAATTGACAATGTTCGAAGCCGGGTTCTGAACATTGGTTCTGATCTATCGATAGGTTCTGTCTATCAAATTATCACCTTATCACTTCCGCCCTGAAGATTGCGCTGCGAGTCACTCCTCCTCCTCTTCCTATAATCTCCTGAAACTTAGGGCCGGTAAGGCCAATTCTACGATCATGAGTATAGGTTATCTGAACTTCAGTATTACCAACGGTCGAGGTCCATCTGTCTGGAGATAAGATTCCACTTCTGGCTACGGTTGAAAAGGAAACGCTGGTATCAGGACCTGATATCTTAGAAATTCTAACCGTAAAGGTAATTGATTGACCCCTTCTGACCTGACCAGAAGATGGGGTAAGATCAATTCTAAAATCAAAGGCGGCAGGTCTCCCACCCACTATCAATTCAAAGCTGGTTCTTTTAGTAACCCCTCCACCTGTTGCCTCAAAAATAACTCTCCAGGTTGTGGCTGTAGCATGAGGGGCGACAGTAAAAGTTATCGTCTGAGTTTCTTGACCCAGCGTCTTATGCCAACCGACAGCACCATCTATCCTAACATCTCGACGAGCTGGATCATCTAAATTAATTATGCCTGCCTTAACTCTAGTATCTGGACCCCTTACTTTTTTACCTGTCACTCTAATTGAGCCCGATTCTCCTGGCCTGAGAGTTAAGGAAGTGGGCTCAACAGAAAGAGTAAAATCAAAATCCCCACGTTCAATAACCCCACGCTCAGCCCCGGTAACATTAACCCTGATCTCCTTGAATCCTTGCCTTCCCGCTACTTTATCATAACAGGTAACTCGAACTCGATGTTCTCTTTGTTCGGTGAAAACATGTCTTCTGGAAGCGGTACAACTTTTACAAGGAGGGCCTTGCATTATGCCCATATTCCGCCATTCGTCAACACGAACCCAGAGAAAACAGGAGTTTACCTTAATATTGTCTGAAACCGAAGCTGAAATAATGACTGGGACATTAATAGTGGCTTGGGTTGGCTGGATTGATTCAACTATTGGGGAAATGGTATCTGGAGAAATAATATCGGCTGGATCAGTAACATTGACTCTAATCTCCCCGAATCCTTCATTTTTTGCTCTATCATAACAGGCAACCCTGACGCGATAAGTTCCTAGGGCAGTAAAGGTATGCTTTCTTGAAGCAACGCACTGTTTTTTGCAGGGCGGACCTTGCATTGGGCCTATATTCTGCCATCCTTTTTGCCTTTCTCTTCGAGGACATCCTCCTATAGGGCCAGGGGTCTCAACCCAAAGATCGCATCTATTAATTTCAAAGTTATCATAGGCAGTAGCTTCAAACAAAACAGGGGTGTTAATACTAACCGTTCTTGGATTGTCTCCTCTTATCCGAACTACTGGCGGTTTGGTATCAACTCTATCTCTATCTCTATCTCTATCTCTATCTCTATCTCTATCTCTATCTCTTCTCGGACACCCATTCCTTTCCCTTTCCCTTTCCCTTTCCCTTTCTCTTTCTCTTTCTCTTTCTCTGTCTCTGTCTCTGTCCCTGTCTTCTTCCGCCTCTCCAATTCGGCAAGGAGCTGATACTTTGACCCAATAACCCTTGGTAGGATCTAAATATTTATCCAGGGCTAATGTTAGATATCTTCGCTCAGCTGGACTCCAAGAAAAGACCGTTTTTCGATCCAACTGACAATCTATATTTAAGTCCTCAAAGCTTTTCTTTTCCATTACTGATATCATATTCCAGCCCCGATGAAGAGTTATAACATTATCGCCGACATTTCCTGAAAATTCCGCCCGACATTCGTTCTCAGATCGTAGCCAATAAGACCTGAGGGGTTCCATGTTTTCAACTATCTGATATCCTCTCCCATGCCACCACCAAGGACCACTCCTGATTTTACAATCAGGATTATTGTTTTTGAGTTCTTGAAAATTAACCTTTAGTTGGCCGGTTGAGATCATGTTCCAGCCCGGATAAAGAGTAAAATATTCATCTACTTTTTTAATCTCATCTTCACAGGCATCGCCAGTGCCATCATCGTCAGTATCTCTCTGGTCAGGGTTGCGAACATCAGGACAGTTATCTCTAACATCAGGGATGCCGTCTTCATCTCTATCTCTGTCTTCCCCAATTTCACAGGCATCGCCAGTGCCATCATCGTCAGTATCTCTCTGGTCAGGGTTGCGAACATCTGGACAGTTATCTCTATCATCAGGAATACCGTCTTCATCTCTATCTCTGTCCTTCCCAACTTCACAGGCATCGCCAACGCCGTCCCTGTCAGTATCTCTCTGTTCAGGATTGCGAACGCCAGGACAGTTATCTCTGACATCAGGGATACCATCTCTATCCCTATCCCTGTCTCTGTCTCTGTCTCTGTCTCTATCTCTATCTCTGTCTCCATCCTCTAAAGGTTCTCCCCTAAATTGCAACCTAACTCCAGCCCACGAAACACATTGCCAAGCGCCAACAGTTATTCTATCGCCCGGAACAACCGGAATGCTGCCTGACAATATAGGAAAAGCGACATACTCGCGTCTATCAAAAAATCTTTTGTTTTCTAAAATAACCTTGTCGTTCTTCTTCAAAACATAACCTACCCGCCAACCTTCTCCTTCTCTGCCAACGCAAAGCGTCCAGAAAAAAACAGCATGTAAGAAAGCCATATAATCAACGTTTCCCGGCTCAGTAACGATTACGCTCTGTTCGACGTATGTAATACCTCTTCCAAAATAGCGGGTGAGACGAATCTCAGGAAATGTTCTTACATTATAGTAGGGCTTAGCGTTGATAGTAAGAGGAGGAGAGTTTACTTCGGCTTTCACTCCAAGCCCCTCAAAGAAAAGAGCGCCGCAACTAACGCGAGGCCTAATAGTTACTCCATCGAAATCCTCGGTTAAAATAATTGGCACCCCCATTCTAAAGTCCTCCATTGGTTTTATTTCTGGCAGTATTCCCCGCCAATCTACTTCTGGCGTCTTCGGCGATGATATACCTCTTATGCTGCATTGTGTTGGCATATCTAACCAAATTTTTCCTTCGTCAATTTCTATAAAACCAAGTCTTAATCTAATCCCAGTAATAAGTTGGCCCAAGATTCTAATCTCAAACCTAGGAATATCGCAAATAGCGTACTGGGCAGGCCTTCTTTCTGTTATATCCTGATAGACAACGGCCTGAAAATCATCGCGATTAGCGCCATGGGTCACTTTAAATCTCCCAGTAACTGTTGGATCTCTCCACCGACCAGCATGAAAAACCTCGCAAATATCTTTTATCACCGGGCAATTAATTAGATTTGCAGAATCTACTTTAATATCAAAACTGACGAATTCAGTCAAAATAGCAGCTAGGTCTCCCTTCTGAATATCTTGAATTACTCTTTCCAATCTAACCTCGCTAAGAGCCCGGAAAGCACCGACAATAAGCCGAAGTTGGTCCGGAGCAAGACCAGTAATTCTTTGAATCTGAAATTCAACGTAAAGCCGAACCAAATCAAGAAAGTCCTCAACCGCCAAAGATAAAACCTGCTCTAAACTCATATCCCTGACTTTCATTAACCAGATGATAAATTCCGCTGCCTCGTCAAAGAGAGTTAATTCAATCTCTATCTCAAGGTGGGCCCTTAAAAAGCCCTTAATCTGTTCAACAATAACCTTTGGCTCGTATTTCTCAAGATACGCTCTAATATACTTATTTAGCATTACCAAGCTCAAATCAAGAATCTCTCTCGGGTCTCTCATTGCTATCTTTCTTATTCTGGGGATGTCTTCTGTTATAAAATGAATGATTGCCGAGGTGTCTTTAAGAATTCTAACAATAACTTCGCTTTCATTTGTTATTCTCCAAATCAACCTATCAACAAAGGCCTTTAATACTTCAGGGCTGACCCTAATCGCCACTCCTACTCCTATTTCTCTTTGGTATTCAGCATAGAGACGAGCTAATTCGTCAGGTCCGTAAACAATAACCACCCCGAGCCCGATTTTCTTATCTTTTTGAAGCCATTCTATAAAACCAGAAATTGCTTTGTATAACTCAACCAATTCTGCCGGCGGCTCTATTGTAATGTGAACGGTAAAACTGCTAATGACTGAGGAAACGGCCTCCCTTAATATCCCGGCCTCTATTTTAACCGCTATTCTCCGCCCCGTTGTGAACTCCCTAAAAAGCCTTTCCAGGTCGCCTGAAGAAAGACCTGAAATCAGATAAAAACTCAGGTTCTTTTCTTTAACCAACCAATCAACAAAATCGAAAATGGCTTTTATCTCTTCCGCCAAAAGTTCAAACTGAGACAATTGAGCCGTTGCTTTGCTGTGAATTTCTTTAATAATTATTCTTAGATGATGCCTAATAATTTCGGGCTCAAGAATAATTCTAAATCTATCTCTTAAGCCCCTTAATTTTTCTAAGGCAATTTCTTCAATTTCTGAAAAACTATAACCCTCTTCTAATAGTAGATATTCCAGAAGGTTCATCGTCTTTTCAAAATCTTCCTTCTCAAGACCAATTACTAATTGAACGTTAAATCTCAAAAGAATTTCTTCAATCACTGAAAAAGTCCAAATCCTTAATTGTTCTTTGTCAATCTTAATATCAATCCTTGCCCCGGTTTCTCTAATATATTTATCAAAATAAGCTTTTAATTCCGCTGATGTCCATCTAAGAGCCCTGTCAAGATCAATCCCTTCTTTTTGCAAGTAAGCAATGAAGTCAAAAATATCTTTTAAGAGTCGGGAGTCGGGAAAGGCCTTTAATTCCGAAACAATTTTTTGGGATATTTGCTCAATTTCTGCCCTTAATTGACCTATGGCAATCCTTATAGCAATCCCTGCCTCAGCTTCAAATTCCCTTAAATATCTCGACAAAATTTCCCCATCAAGCAAAGCCACGTCTTCAGGCAAAAGACCGTGCTTTCTTTCTAAATATTCTAAAAAAGCGGAAATATCTTGAAAAAGCTTGGTATCCCGATAAAGATTAGGAATGAGAGCTAAGGCAGAGGTAATTTCTTCAATTCTTAAAAGATATTTCACAATCGGGGAATCGGTATCAGTAATAAACTTAATAAGAAAATTCTCAAATGCTTTGAAATCCAACCTAATAATCGCTTCTACTGAATCAATGTCTTTTGTCTCAACAAGAAATTCAATAAAATCACCAATAAAACTTGCTAACTCAGGGTCAATCTTTAACTGAATCATCATATTAACAATAAACTTTCTAATTTCTTGGGCAGCAATATCTTGTAAATATCTGGCTCCGATTTCAAAGAATTTATTAATCCACCATTCTAATTCTCTCGCGGTCAGGTCTTGAATTTTTATCCCCTGCTCTTCTAACCAAATGATAAATTCCACTGTGGCTTTAAGTTTTCTGGCTATTTCTGTGCCAGCTAAGGGTTCTAACACGTGAGGAGCTATAAATGGCAAAATAATCCTTAGGCCGTGTTGGGCGATAAGGCCCGTAACATCTTTGCCTAACTCAGCGATAAAATTTGCCACCCCGTCAATGCCTCCAGTAAGAAATGTCTTCACAATTTTACAGATAAGCCGGGCAGCAGCCATTAAAAGAAGGTCTCCTCCTCCTCTGGTTGCTAAAACCTCGCCCAAATTATCCTCTTCACTTAATCTGGCTAAAACCTTCTCAATCTCCTCATTTTGAAGAACCTGTTGAATTGACTCCCGGTCTGCTTCACTAAGATCGGCCTCAAAGTTCTGACAAAGGGGCTGTAGTTTTTGAATCTCCTTCCCTTCTAAGGCCTCTGTTAAAAGAGTTCTTAGGGCCGCCTGGGCGCCTCCTTTTTCTAACCCTCTCTCTGTTTCTGCTATTTCGTCATCGCAAAAGATATCATTCCAACCGCGCGATTGGCAAACGGCCTGGGGACAAGGCCTTGGGTCTTTTCTATATTCACAAGACCATTGATAATCACCGGGACCGCGTCTCCTACATTTAGGTACTGCATAACGACACCTCGGGTTTGCCGTTCCCTGACCCAAAACTACTGGCGGGTCACAAATAAAAGTTGCGGGTCCTTGAGTGTTATAGCATTTAAGATCTTCAACCCGCACTCTAAAAGGCATTTCAACGGGCTTACCATCAACCATCACAACCTCGTCAGGATTTCCTATTATCTGAGTTCGAGTTGCTTGGGCCTGAATTGCTTGAACTTGGTCTTGAATTGCCTGGATCTGATCCTGGACTTGAGCCCGGACTGCCTGGGTTTGAATTGCTTGAGCATGAACTTCTCTTTTGTTATGGAAAAATGGCCAATGCAAAAAGCCAGCGCTAGAAATTAATAAACTAAGAATGACCAGTAAGGGCAGAATAATTCTGCCAGCGATTTTCAGAAATAGTTTAATCTTGTCCATAGATGATAAAACGAATATAGTCACTCACCCTTAGAGCGCGGGCCAGTGAATTTATTCTCAATTAGATTGAATACTTTATTATTAATATTTTAACATTATCTTGCTGGTTTTCAAAAAAGTTTTCCACAGCCCGCCATGTTCGACATGTTCGAAGCCGGGATCTGAACACAAAGTGTACGAATTACGAGTAAATACAAATATACAAATATTTGTATATTTGTAAGTCATTTGTAATTTGTACCCACTTGGATGTTCGAAGCCGGGATCTGAACATGGGCTTTTTATTATTTGCTTTTCAAAGGGCTTTTTGATAGAATAGGTTTTGTGATAGAATAGAGTTTGAATTACAAGGCATTCTCTATCCAACATAAACTGATTAACACTGATATTATTGTATTTAGTAATTGAAAGTGATAAAATTAATTGGTGGCAGGAAGGGTGGTAAAAAAATTTCTCTTTCAATTTGCTGGCGCTCTTTTGGCTCTCTGGCTGGCTATTGAATTTGTCCCTAAAGTAGAATTTACAGGCACTTTTCAGATTTTCATTTTAGCTGGCATTTTATTGGCTCTGATTAACCTCTTTGTTAGGCCAGTTTTAAGTCTTATTATCTTTCCCTTAAAAATCTTGACCTTAGGTCTGATTACCTTAGTTTTAAATATGGGTTTTGTCTGGATCGTAGATATTGTTCTGCCTGGACTCAAAATCATTGGAATTTTTCCTCTTTTTCTCACCACTTTAATTGTCTGGTTTCTGGCTCTTTTTGCTCAACGGTTAGAAAGAAAATGCCGACGAAAAATTCCTGAATAAATTAATAATTCGTGTGGAACGTACTCGTCTCCTCCGACCTCTCCAAATTTGCAAAACAAAATTGTGGTGGGGGCCCCCGCGCTCACCTAACTAAGTAAAACGAGAATTGGCTCGGGATCCACGTACTTATGAAGGAGTATTTACCTTTCCTACAAATTATTGTTACTGTTCTTCTTATTATCCTTATTCTGCTCCAGCAAAGAGGCCAAGCCATGGGAGCGGCTTTTGGCGGCGGAGGTGAATTTTATGCGACCAGAAGAGGCCTCCAGCAAAAAATTTTTAAGGCGACAATAATCCTCGGCGCTCTTTTCATTATCTTAGCCCTGCTTAATCTTTTGCCTTAATGTCCTGGGACAACCTCTTTGGGGCCCAAAAAGCCGACAAATCACGCCTAACGATAAAACTTTTACTCAAACTAATGAAAACACCCCAAAAACTCAAAACATTTTGCCGAAAATGCTTTGCCTGCCCTATTTTCTCCGCACTCGCGCGCTTCTGTCTGCGGTTTTCCCCAGGGCAGAGAAAACAAAAATATGGACAATTACCTTCTCTTTATCAATGGAAAAGTTTTTTCCGCGTCTTGTCAAAAAAAGAAAAAGTCCTGTTCCTGTCTTTTCTCTTTCTTTTCCTCGGTTCCTCCTCTTATCTATCAGTTAATTTTTATTTTCAAAATACAAAAGTTGTCCCTAGTCCAGGAGGTATTTATAGGGAAGGCATAGTCGGCCAGCCCCGACTTATCAACCCTATCTATGCAATCTCTGACGCCGAAAGAGACCTGAAGGAAATTTTGTTCTCCGGCCTAATGAAACACGGCCCAGGCGGAGAAATTATCCCTGATTTAGCAGAAAAATATGAAATTAAGGAGGGAGGCAAGGTCTATAAATTTTATCTCAGAGAAAATTTGCGTTGGTCAGACAATACCCCATTAACAGTTGACGATGTCATTTTCACGGTCAGGGTCTTACAAGATCCGGCCTACAGAAGTCCCTATCTGGCAAACTGGCTAAACGTTGGGGTGGAAAAAATCAACGAAAGACAGGTAAAGTTCTCTCTCAAAAACCCTTATTTGCCTTTTTTAGAATTAACAACCTCTAAAATAATTCCCAAACACATTTGGGAGAAAGTCCCTCCGCAAAATTTCCCTTTTGCCCGCTACAATTTAAGCCCGGTTACTTCAGGGCCCTATAAAATAGAAAAAATTTCCCGAGACGATTTGGGCTATATTACTTCTGTAACTTTGGTAAGAAATAATTATTATTTTGGCCAAATACCTTATATTGAAAAAATTATTTTGTCTTTTTTAAGCCAAGAGAGAGATCTTTTAGAAAAAGTTCTGAAACAAGAAATTGACGGATTTTCTTTCCAGACAGTTCCTGAAAAAGTATTGACAAATTTTAAGTTATTTCCGCTCCGAATGCCTCGTTATTTTGCTCTTTTCCTAAACCCGGAAAAAAACAAAATTTTAACTGATAAAGGGGTGCGCCAAGCCCTAAACTACGCAACCAATAGAAGAACTATCTTGGAAAAAGCCCTTCAGGGTAGAGGAAAAATTATCCTTTCCCCTATTTTACCAGAAATCTTTGGTTTTGAGCCGCCAACTCAAATCTATGAACAAAATCTCTTAAGGGCAGAAGAACTCTTAGAAAAAGCGGGCTTTAAAATGGTAAATGAAAAAGGGATAAGAGAAAAAGTCGCTAAAAAGGAAATTGAATTTGAGTTTAAGAGCGATCTAGTCCTGGGTTCCCGGGGAGAAGAAGTAAGAGAGCTGCAAAAATGTTTAGCCCGGGATGTTGAGATTTATCCCGGGGGAGAGATTACCGGTTATTTTGGCAAATTAACAAAAACTGCCGTAATAAGATTTCAGGAAAAGTATGCCTCAGTTATTTTGACCCCCCACGGACTTAGGAGAGGTACGGGCAGGGTGGGTCAAAGTACCCGAAAAAAACTAAATGAACTCTGCGCCAGGGTTTCAACAGAAATTCTCCCCTTAAAGCTGGAACTAATAACTGTTAATCAGCCCCAGCTAAAAAAAGTAGCTCAGCTTCTAAAAGAACAATGGCAGGAATTAGGGATTGACTTGGAGATCAAAACTTTCTCCCTCGCCGAGCTTGAGAAAAACCATCTTCGGCCCCGTGATTTTGAAATCCTTTTATTTGGCCAGGCCTTAGGTAAAATTCCCGACCTCTTCCCTTTTTGGCATTCAAAACAAAAAAAAGACCCTGGCTTAAATTTAGCCAACTACGAAAACGAAGAGGTAGATGTTAAAGGGGTCTTTGAGGGAATAGGGGTGGAGATTGCCGTTAGAAAAGGCCAAT